>LUZZ01000024.1 GCA_001603845.1 Syntrophobacterales bacterium Delta_01
ACTCGGGGAAGCCGTTGGTCGCATAATATGGATGAACTTACGGGATGCTACACTAGTATCGGTGAACAGGTCATCAGTGGAGGTAGAGATAGTAATGTCGCCTTGCGTGCCTTCACGAACAAGCATGATGATGATGTTTTCCTGCAAGACTCCATCGTCTTTGAACGCACGGTTACGCGCCCCGAACAGGTGAATGCGCCGAATGGCGGTCTTCGCAAGGATCAGGTCCCGAAAAGGGCGGTAGTACGGCCCATTACAGAAGCTACGGGGAATGATGGCAACGACTTCTCCCCCAGGTTCCATAAGCTCGACCACGAGCGCAACAAATGCAGAATAGAGGTTGACGGTCTCGATGCCGACGTGGCGCAGCAAGCGACGGTGCCGGCCCCTGCTGTTTATCTTCTTGTACGGCGGATTCAAGATTGCGTGTGTGAAACGTGGCTTCCCGTTAAGGATTAAGCGGACACCCTCTTCAATAAAGTCGCCTCGAAATACGGAAGTGTCTGTAATAAAGGTGTTTTGATAATCCGCCATGGTCTGCAAGAAGCGTTCGCGGAGATCAGAGTCGATTTCAAAGGCCGCAACCTCGATCTTTCGAGACCCTTGACCTTCAAGGGCGAAACGGTCCAGGAAGGCACAGGTCAGCGATCCTATGCCCGCGCCAGCATCCAACAACCGCATTATTTTCATCGTTGAAGGCGAAAACAGGGAGGCCATAAAGCGGGCGACGGTCGCCGGGGTCATGAACTGACCGAGCTCGGACTTTCGTTTTTGGCTGATGGTGCGGCCCATGGTTTTGCGGATTGTTTCGACGTGCTCAATCAATTGAAACATTCCCCCATCTCTCCATATTGGATTCTAGCAGAATTGGGCATAGGGATACAGTGAAAAGGGATAGTGATTCAAGCAGGAAACAGTGCCACAACTCTACGCGGTTCATACACTAGAGCACTCTGAGCCGGGGTCCGGTGTCTTTTCCTCATTAACGACTGATGCCGGAAACGAACGAAGAACAAAGACACCGGATTCCCGCTCAAAAACCCTGCGGGAATGACGATTTTGTGGTTTTTCAGCTTGATTCGTGAAATCCCCCCGGTTGTCCTCGTTCTCACTCTCGGACGGAAAACGAAGATTCGAACCGCACTTGGGCGACACTCCCTCTTATCGTACTCGCCGTCTTTGCGCCACTGAGCGCGATTTGTCTTTGGTTCCGCACCGGAAGCTTGACCGGTCCGCCAGCCATCCTGCATTTTCGATTTCCGATCTTCCGGCTTACCCCCCCTAGGTCCGCGGCAACCATTTCCTCCAGCCGCTTCCCTTCCAAATGGAAAGCCCCCCTTAAACACTCAGCCCACAGCCCCACGAGGCCTGTTTGAGAGAAACCGCCCCGCCAAGTTTGGCTTTGTCAATTTTTTATTTGACACACAAATATGTTAGTGGTAACTAACTCCGGTCTCGTTATCCTTCCCTGTCGGCCCAAGAGCGGGCCTATTTTTTCCGGGATTAAGTTAGGTTCGACTAATTTATTTATGGAGGGCTAATTATGCGCGAACTTCTCTTGCGGTACATGAAATCGGGCGAATCCGCCGTGATTTCCAAGATCACGTGCGACGGCGAACTGGGGCGGCGCATCCGGGACATGGGGCTGGTGCCCGGCACCCCGGTGCGGGTCGAGGGGCGCGCCCCCCTGCAGGACCCCGTCGCCATCCGGGTGCGGGATTTTACCTTGAGCCTTCGCAACAACGAGGCCGACGTCATCGAAGTCACCGTGGAGGAATGATACCGTGGACTCGCCGCTCATCGCACTGGCCGGAAATCCGAATTCCGGGAAAACTTCGCTGTTCAACGCCATCACGGGGGCCCGCCAGCACGTGGCCAACTACCCGGGCGTGACGGTGGAACGAAGGGAAGGCTCCTACCGGCGAAACGGCACGGAGCTGCGCCTGGTGGATTTGCCCGGGACCTACTCCCTGACCGCGTATTCCCTGGAGGAACTGGTGGCCCGTAACGTGCTGGTCACCGAAAATCCCCGCGTGGTCCTAAACATTGTCGATGCGTCCAACCTCGACCGGAACCTGTACCTCACCGTGCAGCTTCTCGAACTGGGAATGTCCACCGTGGTGGCCCTGAACATGGTTGACGTGGCCGCCGGACGGGGCATTGAAATCGACTGCGAAACACTTTCCAAACGGATGGGCGTTCCCGTCGTTCCCACCGTGGCCAGAAACGGCAAGGGGAAAGAAGAGCTTCTCCAGGCGGCCGTGGAGGTCGTGAAGAAAAACGTCGCGGGGACGCCCCTTTGCATCTCGTACGGTTCGGACATCGATCCGGTCCTTTCGGTTATGGCGGACAGGATCGAGAAAGCCGGGTTCCTGACCGGCGTCTATCCCGCCCGCTGGACGGCGCTCAAGTTCCTGGAAGCCGACGAGGAGGTGATGCGCAAGGGGCGGGAGGAAAATCCCCTGCTCGCCTCCGAACTCCAGGAAACGGTGGATAAGGTTTCCCTGCACCTCGAAAAAACCCTGGACACCTACCCGGAAGCGGTGATCGCCGACCATCGCTACGGCTTCATCGCGGCCCTGCTCAAATCGGGCGTCGTCAAGCGCAAGCACGAAACCGACCGTCTCTATCTTTCCGACAAGATCGACCGCGTGGTCACCAACCGGCTGCTCGGCCCCATCATCATGGCCGTGGTGCTCTATGCGCTCTATTACTTTGCTTTTACCGTGGGCGAGATTCCGGTCGGCCTGCTCGAACAGGGCTTCGGCGCCCTGGCGACCCTGGCGGGCAACCTGATTCCCGAGGGGCACCTGCAATCGCTCATCACCAAGGGGATCATCGAAGGCGTGGGCGGGGTCCTGGGGTTTGTGCCCCTCATTCTTCTCATGTTTCTGGGAATCGCTTTCCTCGAAGACTCCGGCTATCTTGCCAGGGCGGCCTTCATGCTGGACCGCGTTTTCCGCATTTTCGGCCTTCACGGAAACTCCTTCATGGCTTACATCGTGGGGGGAGGCATCGCCGGCGGCTGCGCCGTTCCGGGCGTCATGGCCACGCGCACCCTGCGCAGTTCCAGGGAGCGGCTGGCCACCATCCTGACCGTTCCCTTCATGAACTGCGGGGCGAAGCTCCCGGTGTACGCGCTTCTGATCGGGGCGTTTTTCGCCGAAAACCAGGCAAAGATTATGTTCCTTTTGACCATCATCTCCTGGGGGGCGGCACTTCTCATATCGCGGCTCCTGCGCTCCACCATCCTGAAAGGGCCGAGCACGCCTTTTCTTCTCGAACTGCCGCCCTACCGGATGCCCACCCTGCGGGGGCTTCTCATCCACACGTGGGAGCGCGCCTGGC
This sequence comes from Syntrophobacterales bacterium Delta_01, assembly GCA_001603845.1. Taxonomy (GTDB): domain Bacteria; phylum Desulfobacterota; class Syntrophobacteria; order Syntrophobacterales; family Syntrophobacteraceae; genus SbD1. Next base: position 3,349 of record LUZZ01000024.1, read on the forward strand.
TCTATGTCAAAAAAGCGGGCACCATCATTCTGGGCATTTCCATCATTTTTTGGGCGCTGATGAATTTTCCGGGCCTCCCGGAAAAGGAACAAGCCGCCTTTGATGCCAGCCGGCAGTCCGCCGTCACCCAGCTTCCCGAGGACCTGAGAACCACGGCCCTCAAGGGAGAGCTCCCCTCGGAGGGCCTGTCGGAGGACGCGGCGCAGGTCCGCGAAAAGCTTCTGGCCATCGACCACGAACAGGCGCAGGCGGCCCTCAAGAACTCCGCCGCCGGGCGGCTCGGCACCTTTCTGGAATCCGTCACCCGGTATTGCGGGTTTGACTGGCGCACCAACGTGGCCCTGGTAGGGGGCTTCGCCGCCAAGGAGATCGTCGTCTCGGTGCTCGGCACCGCTTACTCCATGGGCGAGGTGGACCCCGAAGAGGACACTCCGCTGCGGGAAATGCTGGCCAAAGACCCCGCATGGAACCCCCTGGTGGCCTTCTCGCTGATTCTTTTCACCATGCTCTACGTGCCCTGCGTGGTGAGCATCGTCTGCCTGGCGCGGGAGGCAGGGAGCTGGAAGTGGGGCCTGTTCGGGGTCGTGTTCGACACCACGCTGGCCTTTGTGGTGGCGGTCGTGGTCTACCAGGGCGGGCGGCTTCTCGGAATCGGGATATAGGAGGCACTGATCGTGCTCCAGACAATCGGAATGCTCGTTTTGCTGGTGGTGGCGGTGGTTTATGTGTCCCGCCATTTTCTGAAAGTCTATCGCACGGGAAACGACCCCTCGTGCACGGGCTGCTCCTCTTCGGACTGCCGCGGGGGAAAGCACCCGGAAGAGGACCACGAAACCACTGAAGGTTCGGGTTCCTGCACCAAATCCAAAAACTAAGAATCTCGCGTGGACAAATTGATGGAGGGCGCGGAGATCTTTCATTTCAGAATCGAGGAGGAAAACCAGATGGACGTAAGGAAGGGGCTGATTTTGCTTACTGCGGCGGCATTTTTGTTGGCACCGGGGAACATGGTCCTGGCGGGGGAGGATAGTGTAGCCGAAGGGAAGGAGTCAAAAAGCGAGGAAATAAAACCGCACGCGGCCGAGTTGCAGGAGCAAGCCGAGGAGAAAAAGACCTTCGAAATCCATGGAGGGGTGGTGGGGTTCTACCAGGGGTCCACGATAGCGACGGTGGAAGGGGACCGGTTGAAAACCAAGTTCGGCCCGGGCATCGCGGCGGACCTGACGGTGACCTACAGGCCGCCCGTTTCCCTGTTCGAAAACGGCCAGTTTTTCGTCAGAGTGCATACCGGCGCCGGCAGGGGTTCCGATCATAATGTGGGCGATAATCTTTTTGCCAACCTGAATACCCTCGCCGACAACAGTGACGATTTTCAAACGGATTTCGACGATGCGTTCTGGCTGGCCGAAGCGTACTACATGCACGAATTCTGGAACGGCAAGTTCGCGTTTGTGGTCGGCAAGACGGAACCGGTGGTGTTCATCGACAACAACGAGTTCGCCAATGACCCGAACTCGCAATTTGTCGGAAAACCATTCGTCAACAACCCGGTCATGAACAGCGAAGACCAGTTGGCGCCCCTCATGGCGGCGACGATCAAACCCATCGAGAGCGTATCCATTACGGCCCTCGGAGTATCGTCCAGCCATCCGAACGCTCCCCTGGAATCGTCCCAGAAAAGCATCTATTCGAATGTGTTCGATCAGCCCATGATCGCCTTCCAGGTCGCCTACACGCACTCGTTCGGCCAACTGGTGGGAAACTACCGGGTCTACTACTGGAACGCCATGTACCATCATGAGAATTCCGCCGGCGACACCAGCCCGGACGGCTGGGGCGTGGGCATCAGTTGCGACCAGATGGTGACTCAAAAACTGGGGCTTTTCGGTCGTGTGGCCTACAGCAGCGAAGACGCCTTCGATTCGGACTGGTTCTGGTCGGTGGGCGCCAACCTCAAGGGGATCGTCCCCGGCCGGGACAAGGATGAGCTGGGGCTGGGCATCGCCGGCCTGAAGGGAACGATCGGACCGGATAACCTGGGCACCGAGTTCCATACCGAACTCTACTACCGGATCGTTTTGACCGAGAATTTTGCGGTGAGTCCCGACATCCAGTACGTTTCCGATCCCATGGGCAATCCCCATAACGACGGCATCTTCGCGGGGATGGTGCGGGCCGAATTTTCCTTCTAAACAGCGAGAGGCGGGCGGGTCCGAGAATCCGCTCGCTCCTTGCACGCTCCAACACAACGTCTACCGATCTTTTTAAGCGTTCCATGCCGTTTTGGAACGGCATGGAACTGAAGAAACAGGAGTCACCAATGAGTCAATGGTTCCCTCCCTGGAACTCCGATTGCCTGAACGTGGTGGCGGTGCTCGCCATGAACCGGGAAGGCAAAACGCTGAAAAGGCTTGCGCGGCGGTTCAACCTTCTTCCAAAAGGCTCGGAACCGACAATCGAAGAAGTGGTACAACTCCTCCACGAGGCATGCCACCGGGACGCGGACCTCGTCCGCACCATTGAAAAGGGTTTGGACAGCCGGTTCGGGGCGACGGTGGCCAGGGTCCGTTCGCTCGAACCGCATCAGGTGGCCGAACTTTCCATGGACTGGCCCGCCCCGCTGCTGTGGGCTACCCTCACCGACGCCAGGGAAGAAGTGCGGCGGCACGGCCGCCTCATCCTCCACGGGATGCTCTGGAACCTCTTTCGCCAACCGGCCACCGGGGATTCCGAACGGGCGCATCTTCGCCGAAAGGTCGAAGCCCTGGAAAAGAAGGTGCGGGAAAAGCACGCGGAACTGGTCCCTGCACGGGAGAGTCTGCGGGCCCGGGAAACCGAGGCAGCCGGACTGCGCAGCTTGCTGGAAAAGATGTCGAACGGCCCCGCGAGCGCAGATCCGGACAAGGCGGGACAGGGGCGGCTCTTGAGGCAGGTGCGCAAGCTCCAGTATGAATTGAACGGCGAACGGGAAAGAACCGAAATTTTCCGGCGGGCTATCCGGTCGGCGGGCATCTCCGTGCCGGAGGACATCCCCTCCGGCACGCCCGCCGGGGACGGTTGCCCGGATATGCGGCCCTGCCCCTGCGGAAACGGGCACGAGGGCTCCCGCTGCACGAACCGGTGCTGTGAAGGGTCGGAACTTTGCCCCCGGTGCCCGCTGGAAGGGCTTCGGGTGGCCGTCATCGGCGGTCCGGACAGGATGCAGCCGGCTTACCGCCGGGTGGTGCAGCAACTGGGAGCGGAATTTCTTTTCCACGACGGCGGGGTGCGCAACGGAAGCACCAGGGTGAAGAGCCTGGTTTGCGGGGCGGACATCGTGGTGTTCATCACCACCATCAACAGCCACGGGGCGCTCAATGCCGTCAAGGCGGTCTGCAAAAAAACCGGGAAGAAGTTCGTCGCCCTGAGAGAAACCGGGGCCGAGTCCCTGGGGAAGACGCTGCGGGTAATCGCGGCCTGAACCGTGACAACATGCGACATGAACAGGAGTGAAGACTACAGCGATGTGTGCCATGAGCAGTATAGGTAAGTTGAACAGGGCCGGGATGGAAGCATGCCGGAAAGGTCGTTTCGATGAGGCGGAAACCAGCCTCCTGGCGGCGCTCGACCAGGCGCTGGACAAGGGAAGCACGTGCATGGAAGCCAAGATCCGGAACAACCTGGGCATTCTCTACGAACTGCGGGGAGTCCGCGAGAAGGCCAGGATCCATTACGGAAGCGCCCTGCACCTGATGAGGACCAAGCTCTCGTCCTCCCATCCCCTGGCGGGCCGGCTGGAGCGGAGCATGAACCGGGTCGCACCGGAAGGCCGGGCCTCGCAGGAGCATTTCATGGAAGTCCCCGGCCCCGGAAAGGCTTGAGGCCGCCCAGGCAGCGCCGGTAGCCGAAAGAACGCGAAAGGGCGGCCCGCTCTCGGGCATTTTGGGCATGGGGATCATGACCCGAAATCCCGATCTCCGCGCCCTTTCCGTTCCGGGCTATTCCTGGTAAAAACCGACGCCCTGCTCCATCACCGCCGCAATCTGCTCCTTTGCAATGATCCCCAGGACGTTTTCCATGGAATACGGCTGCGATTGCGCGATCACCACCGCGGCAGCCGCACCTTCCGTGCGCATCCAGTTCACCACTTCGAAAAACGGGGTATCTTCCGTAACGAGGATGAAGTTCCTTTGGGCAAAATCGGCGATGGTGGCATCATCCGGATGGTCGAACGCCTTCAGGGCGACGTCCCGGGACACCATTCCCACGATCTGCTTTTTGTCTTCCACCAGGTAGGGGGAGACCGCATCGGCCTTCGTCACCAGCCGGGCGAAATCGGCCAGCGGCATGGACGCCGGGAGAATGGCCGGAGGCGCGGCCATGATGTATTTTGCCCGCCGCACGTACAGGAAATTCGTCTGGAGCGCGTTGGGTATGAAATGTCCGCGCCGGGCGAGTTTCAAGGTATAGATCGTCTCTTTGGAAATCAGCGCCCGGATCCCGTTGCTGGCCGCCACGGTGACCGTGAGCGGCAATATGGCGCTGTAGTCCAGGGTCATTTCGAACACCATGATCAGGGCGGTCACGGCCGCACCGGTGGAACCGCACACCACGCCGGCCATCCCGGCAAGAGCGAACAGCGCCGGGTCGATCGAAAGGGACGGGAAAAGGGTCTTGAGCAGAATTCCGTATGCGCCCCCGGCGGTGGCCCCCAGGAAAAAGGCGGGAGAAAAAATTCCGCCCGAGGCCCCGGAGCCGAGGGTAATCGACGTGGCCAGCAGTTTCAGGACGAAAAGAAGCACCATGACCCAGAACGAAGCCAGCCCCCCCGTAAGGATGTCCTGGATGGTGGAATACCCGACCCCTTCGACGTAGTAGTGTCCCATGGACACCAGGGAAACGTACATCAGGACGCCCACCAGGAACATCCCCGTCATGTGCCGCAGGTAATAGTTGCCCGGCACTTTCCGGTCAAACAGGTCTTCCATGAAGTAGATGGCGTGGATGTACATCGCCGAGCACACCCCGGTCACCATGCCCAGCCCGAAGTAGCAAACGAGCACCACCGGGTCCGAAAGCTCAAAAAAAGGCGTTTGGAACCCGGGGATCAAAAAAGCGGGGTTCACTCCGAAAAACACCTGCCCGATATAGGTAGCCGTCGCCGTGGCGAGCACCACGGGCACCAGCGTCCTGACGCTGACCTCGTGGAGCATGATCTCGATGGCGAACAGCAGCCCCCCTATGGGAGTATTGAAGGTCGCGGCGATGCCCGCTCCCGTCCCGGCCGAAACGAGCGTGATCCTCTGCCACGCGGGCATTTTTATGTACTGCCCGAGGGTGGAACCGAAGGAGGAGCCGATCTGGATCATGGGGCCCTCCCGCCCCACCGAACCGCCGCTGCCGATGGAAAGGGCCGACGCCAGGGATTTGACCACGGCCACGATGGGCCGGATGATGCCCCGCTTGTAATAAATGGCCTCCATCACTTCGGGGACCCCGTGCCCCTTGGCTTCGGGCGCAAAACGGGTAATCAGAAACGAAACACCGGCCGCGCCCGCCACGGGCACAAAAATGATGAGCGGCCCCCACGGACTGGGGGCCGCGTGATAATTCGCCTCGTAGTATATGGACAGCTTCCCCAGGAAAAACAGGTTGTGGACGAAAGCGATGAGCATCCGGAACGCCACCGCTCCGAATCCTCCTATCACGCCCACCAGGACGGCTATCATCGAAAGCTGGGCAGGATGGAGCGGTTTCGTTTCCGCCTTTGGCTGATCCATAACCGGGGCACCTCGGGATATTTTCATGGCGGCCGTATTGTATCCCCACCGCGGGAACGCCCGTGCAAATGCAAAAACCTGTTTGATATTAATACCCGAAGACTCGATGTAAAGCGCGTGCAGGGGTATTGAAGCCGAATGCGGCGTCTATGGCGGAGAAATTGTGGAATTTCCGGGAAATTTCACTTCGAAGGAAACTTTCCGGGCCGAATTCCGGACGGGGCGGGTTTCAGGAAATCGAGCGCCGCATCCGCTCGTCGATTCCCATATCTTTGATGACGCGGACGGCGGCGGGCGGCACCAGGTGTTCCCATCGTTTCCCTTCCGCCATGGCCCTTCTGACTTCCCTGGCGCGTATCCCCTTCTTCTCGGGGGGCCTTTCCCACAGCACTTCCACGTCGAGCCCCAGGGACTTAAACATGGCAAGCTTCCTTCGCCCCCAGTCGTCGTAGATGGTCAGGTAAAACACGGCGCCGAGCGGCAGGTAATGCCGGTAGAGGTCCGGGAAATTGACGGGAAAAGGAACGATGGAAATCGCTTCGTCGTCCAGCCCGGTTTCCACCATGACGGCCCGGACGATCCGGTAGCGCTCGTAGTACGTGAGAGGATTGGCTTCGGGCGAACTGCGATAGGCGTCGGCCGCGTCGGCCCTGGTCAGGGTGGGGTCGGGGTTGGTGATCCCGATCACCAGGTGGTTGCACCGCTCCTTCGCCGCCAGGACATACTTCAGGTGATCGAGATGGAAAATTTGAAAGCGGCCGTGTACGACACCGGTTTCTGTCATGGCTGCCCGGAAACTCTTACAGGGGATCCGTATACCCGTGAGCGACAACAATCCGCCTCAGCACAACCCAATTGGGGTGCACGGCAAGGTAGACCAGGGCCAGCATCGGCGCGGCGGGCAGGAACAGACTGGCCATCGCACAAAGCGAGACGACGCTCGTCCTCGTTCCCTTGCTTGCCAGGGTCGGGTTCCCCAGGGATATCCCGAGACTCTCGGCCCTGGCGGACGTGTAGCTGATCAACCCGCTTCCCGCAAACGCCAGGAACCCCAGCCCCAAAACCACCTCGGGAGGCCACCCCTCCGGAAGCCTCAGCAGGTAGACCACCAACCCGATCATAATAGCCGCATCGAAATACCGGTCAAGGACCGAGTCGAGAAACGCGCCTCCCCGGCTCTGCCGGCCCGTAAGCCTCGAAAACTGCCCGTCGACGCCGTCGAGCACCTGGGCGATGGCGGCGAACAGCCCGGCGGCAAATCCCCATCCCAGGGCAAACAGCACACCGGCGAACACCCCGATGGTCGAGGACAGGACGGTGAGCATCCACGGGCGGAGCCAGGGGAAGGCGACCAGCCGCGGAGTGATCCGGGCGGAAAGGTTGACCTTGATCCACTTGAGGATGAACCGGTCCGAGGGCTTTGTTTTCCATTCGCCGTTCAACGGGGCCGGCTCATCCGGATTGTGCTTCACTGCCGCAACTCTCCAGGTATTCGCGAACAATTTTAAGGGTTTCCAAAAGGGGAGCTTCCTCCCGGAGTTCCAGCACCCACCAGTTGCACGAAAGCGAGCGCAGCAGGTCGAGCCGGACGCGCAGGTCCTCCACGCACACGGGCGGAACATGCCGGTCGTCGATTTCCTCGTGGTAGATGTGCGCGTTGAAAACGCGCTCCGGGTGCGGCATGACGAAATCTTCCAGTTCGAATATCTGGCACTGCACCGACTGGCAGACCCTGGCGTGGCCGATATCCAGCGTGATGCCGGCGTCGCTTTTCCTGACCAGCTTCTCGAAAAGCTGCGGCCGGCTCGACCAGCCGGAGGCCAGGTTCTCCAGGCAAAGACGCACACCCAGCTCCCGCGCGCAGCCCACCAGCTCGGCCAGGCCGTTCAGCGTGCGCTCCCAGGAAAGGCCTTCGGGCGATTTTCTCCCCAGCCCGAGATGCACGGTCATGAATCTTCCGTCCAGCCTGGAAACCACCCGGCAGGCCCGCTTCAACACCTCCATGGCCTCGCCGGCCCTGCGGTCGTCCTCGTCTCCGAGATCCACGCCCTTGAAGGCGCAATGATATCGGACCTCCAGGCCGTTGAGCGCCGAAATGTCGCGCGCGAGCCTCGTCTCTTCTATCTCGTTTCGCGGGAGGCTGTCTACCGTAAACGTCCAGTCAACACCGGAAAAACCGTACTTCGCCGCCGTTTTTGCCAGCGTCGCGGTGTCCGGGAAAAAATTGCAGATGGCGATGGTGGGCTGCTGATGACCCATTCGGTTAAAACTCGCTTCAACTACCCGCCTACACTGCGTTGCGGGGCCTTTGCGGCGCGGCAGTGCGAGCCGATGCGTTCCATCCGGCTATTTCCAGAAATGCTTCGATCCTCGTTCGCAACTGTTCGACATCCGAGCCGGAATAATCCGTCTCCACGTGCAGGAACGGCAGACCGTGGCGGTTTTCCACGCTTTCGCCGACCAACCGCGCCTCGATATTATAAGTGTGGCAGCACTGCCAGGTAAGATCCACCACACCGTCAATCCGGTACTCGCCGATCAGGTCGTCGAGCAGGGCCAGGCGGCCGTTGTTGGGCGTCATGCACGAGCAGGGAGTCTGCAGGTAACGGCGGGCGATGGCCAGGTACGGGTCTTCCTCGTCTTCGTCGACCAGCAGTTCCAGCCCCTTGATGCCGGAGCAGTTTTCCAGGCACACCACAGCCCCTCCACACTGCTCGATCATACGGAGCACTTTGTCCGAACCGTTTCCCACGGGGCAGCCCGTAAGAAGAATTCGAGGCGCGCCGGGCTCGAAAGCCGAATACCCCGCGGCGTCCATGGCCTCCAGTTCCGAAATGAATTCCTGCAAAAGCTCGACATACGCTTCCGGGTGGACGAAACAGCTCTTGGTTTCCATAACGGTCATCATGACCGAGCCGGAAACGAGCACCCGATCCGCGGCCTGGAACCGGGCGATTCTCCTGGCGAGCTTTCGTATCTGGTTATGGATTCTGATCTGGAACCGCAGATGGTCCTTGTCTATCGTCCAGCCGGTCGCTTCTTCCACGAACTTTCCCAGCCTCAGGATCTCGCGGTACCAGAAATCGAGAGCATGTTGCTCCGAAGTAGTATACGGCAGGTGCATGAGGTGCAGCGGCTTGAGGCGCCCCATGAATTCGTACATCTTCTTTTTGCCGTCGCAGGTGGTCTCCCCGATCAAAAAATCGCTTCCCACAAAGTACGGGCAGGTATCGGAGACGGCAAATCCGTAGCTCGATTTTATCAGCGGGCACAAGTTGGGAGGAAGGGTCCTTTCGGCCTCGGCAATCGGTTTTTCCTTTTTACCGCAAAGGCTTACCGGGACGGCTCCGGCGGCGCGCACGATCTCCGACGGGGCGAAAAGGCAGTAGACTCCGGCCACCTTTCTCCCCGAACCTTCCAGTTCGGCCATGTCGAGCTGGAAGCGCTCACCGGCATTTTCAAACTTCTTGAAGCAATCAGGTTTCAAGGCAATAGACTCCATCCGCCTCCATCCGGGGCGGGACCCGGGATTAAACCCGGAAGTTGGTGCCATTTTTCCCGTAAAGAGCCGCGCCGAGCGCGCCCACCATGTCCGGATCCTCGGGCACGATCACCGGCTCACCCAATTGTTCTTCCAGCAGCCGCACCACGCAGGGATTGCGGGCCACACCGCCCGCGAACACCAGCGGCGCCGACACGCCCACGCGCCTCAGCATGGCCGCCGTGCGCTGCACGATGGCCATGTGCAGTCCCATGGCGATATTTTCCGGCCGTTCGCCCCTGGCCATGAGCGAGGTCGCCTCGCTTTCGGCAAACACCGTGCACATGCTGCTGATCTGTATCCGGCGGTCCGCCCTCAGGGCAAAATCCCCGAAGGATTCCAGCGGTATCTGGAGCGCGGTAGCCATAAACTCCAGGAACTTGCCCGTTCCGGCGGCACACCGGTCGTTCATCTCGAATTTCAGGATTTTTCCGTTGGGAGACAGGGAAATGACCTTCGTGTCCTGCCCTCCGATGTCCAGGACCGCTCTGGCCTCCGGATACAGGAAACCAGCTCCCAGGGCGTACGCCTGGATTTCGGTGATCGTGGCCACGTTCATCCGGCTGAAGGATTCGGCAAACAGTTTCCGGCCGTATCCGGTGGCGATGACCCGGCCGTCGCCGATCCCTTCTACCAGCCTTTCGCACTGCCCGAGAGGATCGAACGTTGTCAGGGTTTTCAACTGGCGAGAAGAACCGTCCGCTCCCAGCACCACCAGCTCGATCGACCGCGATCCGATGTCGATGCCGGCAACGGTTTCATTTTCCATAACGGGTTCCATCGAAACAAAATTCCATCACCGCGTCATTTCAACGAAAGCTTCCACGCGGGTCTTGAGCTGTTCCACGTCTTCCATGCCGTAGTCGGTTTCTATGGAAAGCATCGGAATGCCGGCCCCGGCAAGCGCCTTCTCGACCTTGAAGGCTTCGATGGCGTAGGGCTGGCAAAACGACAGGCCATAATGGATGACGCCCTGCACCTTCAACTCCTTCGCCATGTTGACGATATTTTCGAGCCGCTCCTCGTTAGGCGTGAAGCACGCGCAGTCGATTCGCATGTACCGGTATACTACTGCGTCCAGCATGCTGTCCAGCGTCGAGGCGCTCTCATCCACCAGATCGCGGGTATTTCTGGTGCCGATACAGGATTCTTCGCCCACCACGACCGCCCCCGAGGACTCGATGATGTACGGCAGCTTCCAGTTCGGAACGGCCATCGGACACCCGGAAAGCATCAGCCGCGGGATACCCCGGTCCACCACGCCCGCCCCGCTTTTGACCCGATCTTCCAGTTCGTTGCACAGCTCTTCGATCTTGGCCGTAAAGCGGACGGGGTCGTCGTAGAAGGATATCTGGTTGATCAGGAGAACGTCCCTCCCCGAAATGGGCGTGGGGACGGCGGCGCGCAGCACGTTCAGCCGCTGGAGCGCCCGGCGGCGTGCGTTCAGCAGGTGGATGGCGTCCTTAAGACCCTGAGCGGTGATCTTGTTTCCGGTGGCATCCTCCACCGCGCCTTTGAAGCGCAGGACTTCGCTTTTCCACAGCTCCCGGTCGCAGGCGTTTTTCATCTGCGGGATTTCCATCACGTACACCGGGGAATATTCGGCAAAGATCTCGTATGCCTTTTTCTTGCCGTCGCAGGTGGTCTCGCCCACGATCAGATCGCACGATTCGAGGTACGGGCACAGCCGCGCCAGTTTGAATCCTACAAACGACTTGATCAGCGCGCAGGTGTTCCTGGGAAGGATCTTTTCGGCCTCCGTCTTGCCGATTTCGGCCCCCGCGCACAATCCCACCTGGATCCCGCCGGCCGCGAGCACTATCTCTTCGGGGACGAACACGCAAAAGGTGCCCACTACCTTTTTGCCGGAGGCTTTGGCGTCCTGGAGTTCCTGGATCCTCAACCCGTGGACCTCGGAGAGGACAAAGTCCAGATACTCCATGCCCCGCAGCCGCCCCTCCTGGCTCATGTAAATGTCGCCGTAAAACTTCCCGAGCACTTCCAGCAACCCGGCATGGGCGTCCAGGTCAAGATTGAGCTTCTCCCACATCTGGTCATAGGAACTGGGCATAACAGGGCCTCCTGATTAGGGTTTGACGAATACTTGTAAATTGGATTTCCCTATCGGGCAAATTGATAATACCTATCATGAAGCCCAAAATCATAGGCAGGTTTCGGATTTAAAAGGGAAAAATCCGAGTTGGCTTTGACCGCGGGATGGAATTATACTATGCGGGATCGAACCGGTTCGCCCCGCTCCACGAGCATGACCTCGAAGCGTAGAGCCGGGGCCGAATTTTCCACGATTTCACACATCGTCAACATGCGGACGCGGCGATGCTGCACCGGCCGCGCTTGAGACGGTTTTGCCATGAACGAACCATTTCTTCTTGCCCTGTCCTGCCCCGAACCGTCCCCGGGCGGCGGAGCCGCCGCGGCCTACAGCGCATGCCTGGGCATTGCCCTGATCAAGAAGGTCATCAACCTGGAAATGCTGCGGCCGGATCTTTCCTCCGGGATGAAAGATTTCTGGGAAGACCTGATGGAACAGGCGGAAGTGGCGGAAGAAATCCTGGAAAAGCTTTTGCACGACGACGGCAGGTCCTACGTGGCGTTCGCCCGCGCAAGGACCTCCGGCACGGATGAAACCATGGCCGCCGCACTGGGAAATGTCATCGCCTGCCCCATCGACATCATGGAGCAGTCCTGCCAGGGACAGGGGCTCATTTCAGAGGCGGGAAAGTACTGCAAGCGCCATCTTCTCTCCGACCTGCTGGTGGCCGGGGAATTCTTCCTGGCCGCGGTGCAGGGCGCCCACCACATCGCGCAGGCCAACCTGTCCCTGGTCCCCGGCAGATCGCTGGGGGGGTTCCGAGGCAGATCGAGAGCCAAGATCGGAAGGCTCCAGAACTGCTGCCAGGACGCCTACGACACGGTGCAGGAGCAGTTGAGGTTTCGAATGAAGCAGGGGGCCAAAGAAGAACCCGCCGCTCCGCCCTGGTGAGGATGGCCGGGCGCGTCAGGCGTTCGCCTTTTCGCTTTCCGGAAGCACGTCCACGACAACCCTTCCCGTTTCACTTTTTTTCAGCCGCAGGCGTCCTTCGGCAAAAAGCCGGATGCACTCCGGGTAAAGCGCGCATTCCAGTTCCAGCCCCTTTTTCTTGATGGATTCCACGGTGTCGCCCGGTTCCACCTTGAAAGCCGCTTGGTCGATGATGGGGCCGCTGTCCACGCCGTAGTCCACGAAATGCACGGTGCACCCCGCGAGCTTGCAGCCGTGGCGAAGGGTCTGCCCGTAACCGTCTATGCCCGGGAAAGCGGGGCAGATGGTGGCGTGCAGGTTCATGATCCTGGGCACCGCACGGCCCTGGTTGATTTTTTCGATGAAATAGGGGGTAAGCTTGCGGATAAAGCCGGCCAGGACGAGCAGGTCGAAAGGATAGGCCGCGATTTGGCGGAGCATGAGGGCTTCGGCCATCACCCGCGTTTTCAGGCGGAACTTGATTTCTTCGGGGCTCTCATCCACGGCGGAATAGAGCCTCTGTTTTCCCAGGATGTCGTCGAAATTGCAGTCGGCGGGCAGTTCGATGGCCTGCGGGTTCCCGCGGCACTTCATCCTGAGCGCCCCGTAATCCACCACAAAGCACGGGATGCCGTGGTTTTTCGCCCGCGTGAGCGCATAGGCGTCGGGATTGTCCGAACACACAAAAACCATCCCTCCCTTGATGCGGCCGGTCCGGCAGGCGTCGATTATGGCCTGCAGCTTGTTCCCCTTGCTCGAAGCCAATATACCGATGCGGATGTATTCGGACATCATCGCCCTCCCGTTTTTCTACTTCATTCCGGCACCGCCTCCGCCACCGGGTCGTAGAACACCGCCAGCCAGACGGTTTTCCGGCCGAACTCGGTCCATTCCACCCGGTGTTTCGCGTGTGCGGGAATCTCCACCCAGTCGCCGGGATTCAGCACTACCTCCTGTTCGTGATTTTCAAATCTCAAACCGGCGCTCCCCTGGACCACCAGCACGAATTCCGTGCGGTCCTGGTCGTACCAGAACCCTTCCGGGGACGAGTGCCCGCACGACACGATGCGCTCGATTCCAACCCGGTCCGACCCGGCAAGGGTTTCGAATATTTCTTCGGGGAGATGCCCCGGAATCTGCGAAAAGATGCTGCCCCTGTTCATGGCAACGACCGCGGGTCTACTCCGCCAGGCTGAATTTCCAGGCGCAGTACCATTCTTTGGGGTGGGCGTCGGGAGGACAGCCCACGCACTCGGTGCGGATGCGCGCATCGATCGTCGAGGCGAACGTGGGATATTCGATCAGCCCGGCCGACTTGCAGGGATAGTCCGGAAGCCCTTTCCGGTTGCGCGCCCACTGCACGCGGCATTCGTTCATACGGAAGATAAAGGAATTGTCGTCGATGGGTTCTATGGACTGCTTGTTGATCCGGGTGTACATCCTGAAGCCCAGGGCGCTCTTCAGCCCCTCCAGTCCGGGGGCGTCCGGCATGCCCAGAAGCTTTTTGATCCTCATCGCCTCGTAGGGCGAAAAACTGGACCAGCAGGTATCGTTGCAGTGCTTGGCTTCCACCATCCCATACCGGCTTTCCACGGCCTGGAACCACACCCCGTCGTTTACCAGCCAGTTCGCCGAAATGGCGCCGATCAGCGTCAGCAACTCCTCCCGGTCCATTTCACGCAGCTTTTTGGGCACGCCGTCTTCCATGGCGAACCCCAGGACCGAGGAAAGCCTTTTCAAGATAATATTCAACCCCTGGTCGCCGGCCTCGGCTTCGACTTCGAACGCCTTTTCCGGCCCCAGGCTCGCTACGACCCGCTGATACCAAAAACCATAGTGGACCAGGGTGCGCCGCAGCCCCTCCATGACCCACCGAACCAGTTCATCGGATGGCAATTCTTCGATATTGCAAGGTAAATTCATCCCGGACATCTCTACTCCCTTCGAAGACTCGGACACGGGCGGCGCCTCCTGCGGCACCCGCCTTTCTACAGCCAATTTGGCAGACACTGCGGCTAAAATCAAGTCGTAAGACGGAGAGCGGGAAACGGAGGCGCCGGAACCGGGGGAAAAGAAGAGAAAACCCTGCGGAGTCGCACACCCGCAGGGTTTTTCAGCAATTGCCTGAACACCCGTAGCGTTCCCGGGGCCGGGCAGGCCCCGGGTCCGAGTCGGGCTTAAATGTCGAAGTAGAGTTTGAATTCCTGGGGATGCGGCCGCATGCGGATGGGATCGACTTCGTTGAGCGTCTTGTACTCGATCCACATGTCGATAACATCCTGGGTGAACACGTCGCCCTTGAGCAGGAATTCGTGGTCCTTGCGCAGGGCGGCCAGGGCTTCGTCCAGGGAGCCGGGGGTGGACGGAACTTTGGCCAGCTCTTCGGGGCTGAGCGAATAGATGTCCTTGTCGAGCGGCTGGCCGGGGTCGATCCGGTTCTCGATGCCGTCCAGGGCGGCCATCAGCAGGGCGCTGAAAGCCAGGTAGCCGTTGCACGAGGGATCGGGGAAGCGCACTTCGAGCCTTTTGAGCTTGGGCGAAGGCGAATACATCGGGATGCGGATCCCGGCGCTCCGGTTGCGGCTCGAATAAGCCAGGTTGACCGGGGCTTCGTATCCGGGCACCAGCCTTTTGTACGAATTGGTGGTGGGGTTGGTGAGGGCGCACAGCGCGGCCGCATGCTTCAACACGCCGCCCGCCGCCCACAGGGCCATCTGGCTCAAACCGGCGTACTTGTCGCCCGCGAACAGCGGCTTGCCTTCTTTCCAGATGCTCATGTGGGTGTGCATGCCGGAACCGTTGTCGCCGAAAAGGGGCTTGGGCATGAAGGTCACCGTCTTGCAATTCCGGCGCGCAACGTTTTTGATTACATATTTGTACCACTGGAGATTGTCGGCCATCTGGACCAGGGGGGCCGCCTTCATGTCGATTTCCGCCTGCCCGGCCGTGGCCACTTCATGATGCTGGCATTCGACATTGAGGCCCACCTGCTGCATGACCAGCACCATTTCCGTGCGGAGGTCCTGCTGGGAGTCCATGGGAGGAACCGGGAAGTACCCTTCCTTGTAGCGCGGCTTGTATGCGAGATTGGGATTTTCGATCCTGCCGGTGTTCCACTGCCCTTCTACCGAATCGATGTGGTAGAACGAATACTGAACGGAAGTGTCGAACCGGACGTCGTCGAAGATGAAAAACTCGGCTTCCGGGCCGAACCAGGCCATGTCGCCGATACCCGTAAACTTGAGGTATTCTTCGGCTTTCTGCGCGATGTGCCTGGGGTCGCGGGTGTATTTTTCCTTGGTCACGGGATCGACGACGTTGCAGATCATGGTCAGGGTCGGCGCGGCCATGAAGGGATCCATCTTGGCCGTGGTCGGGTCGGGAATGATCAGCATATCGCTGGCGTTGATCGGCTGCCAGCCGCGAATGCTGGACCCGTCAAAACCGTAGCCGGCTTCGAAATCGCTTTCGCTCAGCTCGGAAATGGGGTTACAGAAATGCTGCCACGTTCCGACAAAGTCCATGAACTTGAAGTCCACCATCTTGGCGCCGTTTTCTTTGGCGAAAGCAAGTACTTCTTTTGGGGTCATATTCCTCTCCTGTATAGTTTTCGAATAAAGTTAACTGCAACCGGCAAATCCGTAGGCAATTTGCTTGCCAAGACCTGGTTCCGGCCTCCACCTTCCCTTTGCTCTGCGCCTGGCAAGCACCTGTTGCGTGCGGTAGAGTTGCGGGTGTCCCAGCGACAGTCGAACTGACGCGTTCAAAACTAACAATTTTGTTTCGAAAAAACTCAATCAAACGGGCGGATCGGCGGCGTATGAGTCATATGGAATCTAATTGCCCGATAATATAAAGAAATTTTCTTGAGGTGAGCCTTCATGAGATTGGAACAAAAATGTCTTCTTCGGATCTCTCCGCATGAGGGATCTCGCAACGGTTCACCACACCCCGGCCGCTCGGGCCGCCTCGGGCGACCTTCGGCCGAACAAAAAAAAACCGGTAAAGCGCAACGGACGCCGCACAGGCCGGCCGCCGGACATCCCCCCTCCGCCCGCCCGGCATCACCGACAGAGAAGCGCCGGGGAGGAAACCCTTGTCCCGGGCCGTTTTACTCAGCACACGACCGCGAGGCAGTCCAGGAGTTTTTCCCGTATCCTTTCGTGCGTTTCATAATCCATGAGCTTGTCGCCCGCAAGGTCCGTGACGTAAAAAACATCCGCGACCTGGGCACCGGGGGTCGATATTTTCGCCAGTTGGATGGTCAGCCCAAGCTCGTAGAGCGTATTGGTGATACTGTGCAAAACACCCGGACGGTCCCAGGTGTAAACTTCGATGATGGTGTAGAAATCCGAACCTTCCTCGTCGATCAGGATCTTGTCGCCCTGCCGCGGCACGCACCTCGGCTGGATGATCGACGGCCTGCGCCTCGGTTCCAGGATTTCGTCCAGATAGGAGGGATCGGCGAGCGAGTCCCTGAGGTCACTTTCCACCTTTTGCCACAGCTCTTCGGGATGGAGCGGGTCGGGGAGCCGTTCCACGATCAGGATGTCGCACGCCACCCCCGGCTCGCGCGTGAAAATGTCGGCGGAAAGGATATTGAGCCCCCTCGACCACAGCACGCCGGCAATCATAGCAAACAGGCCCGGCCTGTCCCGGGTGACCACCGTCACCTGCCACATTTCCTCTTCGGCCCGTTCCGCCCTGAGGCTCACCGTCTTCTGCGCGAGTTCCTTTTCCATACCGTAGTGCTTGAGGATGGTTTCCGGGCTCTGGGAAAGCAGGTAGCGGTAGGAAACCCTCTCGATCCATTCCGCCACCTTTTCGGCCTGGGCCGGGTCGGCCACCAGTTCCAGGACCTTTCCCGCCACCTCGGCGGTCCGGGTCTCGATGTTTTCCGGTTCGAGGTCCCCCCGCACCAGCAGCCGGTCCACCTTGAACAGCAGCTCCTTTAGGAGCGAGGCCTTCCAGGTATTCCAGGCATTGGTGCCCGTCGCCTTGCTGTCCGCGACGGTCAGCACGTAGAGCAGCATCAGGCGTTCGCGGTCTTTTATTTCGACGGCGCACTGGGCTATCGGTTTTTCGTCCATCAGGTCGCGTTTGAGCGCGGTTTCGGCCAGCAGCAGGTGGTGTTCGATGAGAAAACACAGCAGGTCGGTTTCCCTGGCGTCGAGCAGCATCCGGCGCGCGATTTCCCTGGCCATCGCGGCACCCTGGGCGGAGTGGTTTTTCCCCTTGCCCTTGCCGATATCGTGAAGCAGGGCGGCCAGGTAGAGGACGCGCCTGTTTTTCGGCTCTATCGCCAGCCCGCCGGGCAGCAGGCCGCCGCCGTTTCCATCCGATTGCTCGATGGCGTGGACTTCCCGGACCGTTCGCAACAGGTGTTCGTCCACGGTATAGACGTGGTAGACGTCGTTTTGGACCCGGTAGCGCACCATGGCGAATTCCGGAATGAAGGTCTGCAAAAACGCGGTTTCCAGCATCACCTTGAGCAGGTCAAAAGAATGCACCGGGTCGAGCAAAATATCGAAAAACTGCCGGATGACCTCCGGGCTGCTCCGTTCCCGGTCGGTGAACACGCACAGGTTTTCCCTTATGGCCTTCCCGGCATGGTGATGAAAATGCGCGCCCGACCGGGCGGCCTGCCAGAAAAAGCGCATCAGCAGCGCCGGGTCCTTCTGGATCCATTCCGGGTGCATGAAGTGCAGGTGCTTCCCTTCCAGCAGAAAGGGACCGGGCAGGATGCGCCGGCGCAGGTGAAGCCCCAGGAGCCTCCTATGGGATTCTTCCACCCGTTCGAGAAAAAACGAGGTGGTCCGTCGAATCCGGGAAGTGTGCCGGTAGTAGAGGCGCATGAAGACTTCGACGGCGGAGCCTTCCTTGCCCCCCGCGCACTCCAGCCGGGCGGCAACCTGTTCCTGCTCGGGAAAAAGAAGCCGGTCCTGCCTCCTGTGCGCCAACTGGTGGAGCTGAAGGCGCACCCGCCACAGGAAATCGTAGGCCTGTTCGAGCCACAGCTTCTCGTTGGGCGTCACCCATTCCCTTTCCAGCATCGCTTCCAGCGAGGGGTCCCGCAGGTACACCATCCCCGCCCACCTGATGGTGTGGAAGTCGCGCAGCCCCCCTACCCCGTCCTTGACGTGGGGTTCGAGCAGGTACGGGCTTTCACCGTACTGGAGAAGCCGGCTGTCCCGGTACTGGACCAGGTTGCGCAGGAACCTGCGCCGACTCTGGTTTCCGAAATAATTTAAAAAAGATTTTTTCCAGTTGCTGAAAAAATCCTCGTCGCCCGCAATGTACCGGGCTTCGAGGTAATTGGTCAGGATCGAGAAATCGTCCTGGACCATTTTCTTTATGGAGGAAACCGAAGCGGTGGCGTGGCCCACCTCGAAGCCGCTGTCCCACAGCTCGTAGGAAAACTCGCGCACGAGTTCCTGGAGGAAAGGCGGAAGCCGCTTCTTGTAGAGAAAGAGCAAATCGAGATCGGATGCGAAGCTCAGCTCACCGCGCCCGAAGCCCCCCACGGCCGCAAGCGCCCAACTGTCGTTGGGG
The DNA here is from genome assembly GCA_001603845.1 of Syntrophobacterales bacterium Delta_01. Lineage (GTDB taxonomy): Bacteria > Desulfobacterota > Syntrophobacteria > Syntrophobacterales > Syntrophobacteraceae > SbD1. The sequence goes on from LUZZ01000024.1 coordinate 22,223, forward strand.
ATCGCTCCCTGGTTGAACACTTTTTGAAGGGCATTGAAAAAATTAGCCGAATAAGTACGGGCTCCGAGCACGCCGGGAACATCGACTGCGCATTCATTGGCGAAGCTTTCGCGAAGCTCCTTCAGCTTTTTGGACAAACTGGCGCGATTGATCATAATCCTGGATTCTCAGGGAACCGTTATGGCCCGATTGATTCCGAATCCCGCTGTTTCGGATCCGTGATATTTCCGGCGACCGGCGGGAACCACGAGCCCGACGGATGTCCCACATCCCGAACCCGGCGCCCCGCCGCCTGAAATCCCGCTCCCGCCCGGCCGTTTTCCGCTACAGTGCATCCTCCCCGGTTTCCCCGGTCCTGATGCGAATGCAATCCTCCACAGGTAATACAAAAATCTTGCCGTCTCCGATCTTGCCGGTATTCGCCGACTCCCGCAGCGCGGCCACGATCTCCGGTACCTGGCGGTCCGGAACGGCGATCTCGATCTTGATTTTAGGCAGAAAATCAACCACATACTCGGCACCGCGGTAAATTTCGGTATGCCCTTTCTGGCGTCCGAACCCCCGCACCTCCACCACGGTCATCCCCTTTATTCCGAGGCTGGTGAGCTTTTCTTTCACATCATCGAGCTTGAACGGTTTGATGATTGCTTCAATTTTCTTCATGCCGGACACCTCTGAAGTTCAAGATTAAGCAAAATTGAGAAAAAACCTGCCACAACACGACCGAAAAGAGACAAAATCGTTCACTTGCAGGCATGCGCAATGGGATTTCTCCTGCCGATGCCGAAGGCCTTGGAGGTAACCTTCAGGATCGGCGGCGCCTGCCATCTCTTGTATTCATTGCACTCGATGCGCCGGATGACCCATTTCACGGTTTCCGGATCGTAGCCGCGGGCGATTATTTCATTCGCGGGGAGACGTTCCTCCACGAAGGCCGACAAAATTGCATCCAGGATCTCGTAGGGCGGGAGCGTGTCCTGGTCCGTCTGGTTCGGCCGCAGTTCGGCCGAAGGCGCCCGCGTCAGAATACGCTCCGGGATCCACCCGTGCCGCTCATTCAACCGGTGCGCCAGTTCATAGACCATTTTTTTGGGGACGTCGCCCAGCACGGAAAGGCCCCCGTTCATGTCGCCGTAGAGCGTGCAGTAACCCACGGCGATCTCCGATTTGTTCCCCGTGCTGAGAAGGATACGGCCGAACTTGTTGGAAATGGCCATGAGAATCATGCCCCGCAGGCGCGCCTGCAGGTTTTCTTCCGTAAAATCCGGCGCGAGGTCGCCGAAAAGGGGCTTCATGGCCTCCAGCGCCGTTTCGAACATATCGGATATGGGCACGACGACGAACTTGATTCCGAGCCTCCCGGCCAGTTCGCGGGCGTCCGCAAGGCTTTCCGGCGCGTTGTACGGACCGGGCATTCCCACGCCGAGCACGTTTTCGGCGCCCAGGGCAAGCGCTGCGATGCACACCGTGAGGGCCGAATCCACGCCGCCGCTGAGGCCCACCACGGCCTTGGCAAACGAACACTTGTGCGCGTAGTCCCGGAGCCCCAGCGTGAGAGCGCCGATGACCTCGGAGGCCGCGTCCCGGCCGCTCTCGGCATGCAGCCCGCCCTTCCGGGTTTCCGTGTCGTAGATTATCAGGTCTTCCTGGAAGTCCAGACCGCTTGCCACCAGGTTTCCCGACGGGTCCCACACCATGCTGTGGCCCTGGAATATCAACTCGTCGTTTCCGCCCACCTGGTTCACGTACACCAGGTGCGCCCCGGAACCGACCGCGTGGCGCTTTAGAAGCGGCCCTACCCACGAAGCCTTCCCGGCGTGGTAGGGCGAGGCGGAAATGTTTACCAGAATATCCACCGAGGCTTTTTGCAATTCAGATACCGGGTCGCAATGGTATAGCGGTCTCGGAAGATAATTGGCGACGTTCCAGATATCCTCGCAAACCGTGAGGCCAATCCTTTTCCCCCTGAAATCCACCCAGGCGGGGGCTTTGCCGGGTTCGAAATACCTCTCCTCATCGAAAACGTCGTAAGAAGGCAACAGCATCTTGTGGGAAATGGTGAGCAGTTTCCCGTCCTCGAAGAAAACCGCCGAGTTATGATACGGCTTTCCGCTTTCCTCGTTATACGATACGGTCCCGAAGATCACCCCGATGCCCCGGCTGGCCTCCCTCACCCGCTCCCAGTGGCGGATGCTCTCGTCCACAAAGCCGCCCTTTTCCAGCAGGTCGCGGGGAGGATAGCCGATAATCGACATCTCGGGAAACACGGCCAGGTCGCAGCCCTCCCGCCTGGCCTTTTCCACCAGCGTGCATATCTTTTCGGCATTGCCGGCAAAATCTCCGACAAATGGATTGATCTGGCCCAATGCAACCCGCATCCGTTTGCTCCTTTCAGTGCGGCCTACCGGGGTTTGACACCCGATCCCAAATCGGATCGGCACCCATATTATACTTGAAAATCAAATGCTTCAATTCAGAACCGACCGGGCCGGCTGAAAACCCGCCCGCAGACCGGCCCCCGGCGCCGTTCTCGTTTTTAGCTACATCTATTTGATTTTACAACATAAATGTTAACTTGTCCCCGGCTTGCACGCTCATTTAAAGCATCCTTTTTTAGAACCTAATGTGCTATATTGAACCATGAACAGCCACGGCGCCCGTTCCGGCAAGACCCGGAAGCCATCGTGTTCCCGATGAGTTACATGCCGGAAAGCGCCATGATTGTGCGCTCGGCCGCGGAGGCGAATGCGGCGCACGGAGAGTAGAATCCCCGCCTTCGGCAGTGAGAACAGATTATGAATATGCTTTTGGAAGAAGCCTGGATGTCCCACTACCGTGAAAACACGGGAGCCGCCGAAGAGGTGCTGGCCTCCGTCCTTCGCGACGGCAACCGGGTTTATATCGGCTCCGGCACCGGGGAACCGCAGCACCTGGTAACCTCCCTGATCGAGTTGATGCCCCGCTACCGCGACCTGGAGATAGTGCAGAACCTCTCGTTCGGCCGCCTGCCGCCGGACTGGAGCCGATTCCAGGAAAACGCGCGCTTCAAGACCTTCTTCGTCGGCCCCCAAACCAGGCAGGCGGTCAACGACGGCCTGGGGGACTATATCCCCATGTTTTTCTCGGCCGTTCCGGCCCTTTTCCGCAATGAACCGCTGTGGGCCATCGACGTTTGCCTCATGCAGGTCAGCCCGCCCGACGAACACGGCTTCTGTTCGATGGGGACCTCCGTCGGCACTTCGAAAAGCGCGGCCGAAAGCGCACGCACCGTGATTGCCCAGGTAAATCCCCTGATGCCCCGGACCCTCGGCGACAGTTTCATCCATATTTCCCAGATCCATCATTTCGTCGAGCACAGCGAGCCGCTCATCGAAGTGATCTTCAGGGAGCGCAGCGCCGTTGCCGAACGCATTGCGAAATACGTTTCCGCCCTGGTGGAAGACGGCTCGACCCTGCAGGTCGGAATCGGCCGGGTGCCCAACTCGGTGCTTCGGTACCTGGAAGATAAAAAAGACCTGGGCATCCACACGGAAATTCTCACCGACGCGCACCTGTACCTCATCCGCAAAGGGGCGGTCACCGGGCTGCAAAAAACGCTCCACACCGGCAAGGTGGTCGCCAGTTTCTGCATGGGGAGCCAGGAACTCTACGACTACGTGGACAACAATCCCGAGGTGGAGTTCTATCCCATCGAATACGTGAACGACCGGCGCGTCATCAGCCAGCACGAGCGAATGACCGCCATAAATTCGGCGCTGGAGATCGACCTCTCGGGCCAGATTTGTGCCGATTCCATCGGGCACAAGGTGTACAGCGGCATCGGCGGCTACGTCGATTTCATGCACGGGGCGGCCAGCGCCAAAAACGGCAAGGCGATCATCGTGCTGCCTTCCACCAGCCCGGACGGGCGCAAATCGCGGATTGTCAGCCATCTCACGAGCGGTGCCGGGGTGGTCAGCTCCCGCAGCACCATCCGCTACATCGTGACCGAATTCGGCATCGCCTATCTTCACGGAAAGACCATCCGGGAAAGAGCGCTCGCCCTGATAAACATAGCCCATCCGCGGTTCCGGGAGCGGCTGCTCGCCGAGGCCAAGGGGCTCCACTACGTCTACCCCGACCAGATACTGCCGCAAATTTACGAACCGCTCTACCCGGGCCAGTGGGAGACGCACCAGATTTTTCCCGGGGACAACAAGGTTTTCTTCCGCCCCATCAAGCCCACCGACGAACGGGCGGTG
>LUZZ01000299.1 GCA_001603845.1 Syntrophobacterales bacterium Delta_01
TTCCTCCAGTTCCAGGCTCGAATTGAGCATGCTGGAGACCCTGAAGCATTCCTTGAGATTATCCAGGCGCTCGCGCAACCGTTCGAGTTCCGGTGAAGCCGGGCATGCCGGAGTTTCGCTCGAAGCCCGGCCGGTCGCAGAGGTTTTGCGTTTTGCGGTTGCCATAACAACCTCGCCCTAATCGCCGGCAGCCTCTTTCCGGGCGGCTGCGGTCAGGCTGTCACCGCTTTCATGAATCGGCATTCTATTGGCCCCGGCCCCGGCTATCGCACAGAGGCCGGGGCCGGGATTTACACGTAGCGGAGCATTCCTGCGCCGGCCGCGGGCGGCAGGAGCATCAGTGCTTGGCATCCGTCGGGGGAAGTTCCCACCCGCCGCCCAGAGCCTTGTAGAGCGCCACGAGATCGGTTGAAACGAGCTGCTCGCTCACGGCAAGCTGGTCCTGAGTCTGGTAGAGCGACCGCTGGCTGTCGAGCACTCTCAGGAAATCCACCAGTCCCTTGATATACAGTTCGCTGGAAATTTGGTAGGCCCGTTCGTTGGACTTCACCGCATCGGCGAGATAGTCTCTCCGGCCGCGTTCCTTGGTGTAGGCCACCAGGGCCGACTCCACGTCCTGGAGCGAGACCAGCACGGTTTTTTCGTAATTGGCAAGCGCTTCCTTGGCTTTCGCTTTCTGCACTTCTATATTCGCCTTCACACTTCCCGCGTTGAAGATATTCCAGCTAATACCGGGTCCCAGGCTCCAGAACGTACTGCTGGAACGCACCAGGTTCGAAAAGTTCATGGCGCTCTGGCCTATATCCCCCAGCAGGTTGAACCGCGGGAACAGGTCCGCCGTTGCTACCCCGATGTTCGCCGTGGCCGCCGCAAGCTGTCTTTCCGCCCGGCGCACATCCGGCCTTCGCCGCAGGAGATCCGATGGAATCCCCACCGGCACATTGACCGGGACCGCCGGCAGGGGCTTTTCCACGGACAACTGTTCGACAACCGTCGACGGGGTGGTCCCCAGGAGGGTCGCCAACTGGTACATCGCCTGCTTGGCGGTGGTTTCCAGCGTCGGCACCTGGGACTCGGTGGATGCAAGCTGCGCCTTGGCCTGGGCAACGTCCAACTCGCTGCTCAACCCGGCCTCGAACCGCTCGCTGGTCAGTTCCACCGTCTGCGTTTGAGCCTCGATGTTTTTTTTCGCTATGACCAGGCGCAGTTGTGTACCGCGAACGTTCAGGTAGTCTGCGGCGACCTCGGCAAAAAGAGTGACCAGCGTATCGCGATAGTCCTCCTCCGAGGCTTCGAGGCTGGCGTTCGCGGCTTCGATGGTCCGTCTCGTCCGCCCGAAGATATCCAGTTCCCAACTGGCGTCGAATCCGCCCTGAAAAAGGTCGAGGCCGCCCGAAAAGTTGCCGCCCGCTCCCAGTGACGGCGGCACCAGGCCCGCCGGGATACTGGAAGGAGACGCATTTCCGCTGTTCCGGTAGGCAGTGTACGACGCCGACGCATTCAACGTCGGGAAAAGGCCCGCGGTGGCAATGGCGCGCTGGGCCCGCGCTTCGTATATCCTCGCATAGGCCATTTTCAGGTCTTTATTGGCCTGTGCCGCCTGGTCTACCAGGGAATCGAGCACCGGGTCATCGAACACGATCCACCAACGGGATACGCCGACGGGCTGCTCGGTTGAAATGCCCTTGGGAACTTCAACCCAGCCGGGAGGAGTCTTTTCAACGGGCTTTTTGTAATTGGGGCCGACCATGCACCCCGACAGCACTACGCTGAAAACGGCCAGTGCGAAAAAGGAACTCGTTAAATGGAAACGCCTACTCATCAATTGCTCCGCAAATTGGTCTGGATCCGCAACCCCCCCAAGGGAAGCAGAGTGTACGGCCCCTGCATGTGATTTGTCAATTTCTTAGATTAACGGAGGATAAATTGGTGTTCTGAAGAAAAAGAAAATACCGGTAAAAGATTTTAAAGGCAAACCGCCGTCCAGGTCCTCAAAACGGCGTGTACCGTCACACGGTGCATCCACCCGCCCGGACAGGGTTGGAAAACATCTAAACATTTAAACCTCTTGCAATCGCCCGGCGGACTTGCCGCCAAACCGCCCCGGCCGCGCCTGCAAACCGGGCGCCCCTCTTCCGCCCGCACTCTCGTAACCATCCCCGGCTCACACCGCCCCGCCGCTCTACCACCTTGCGATTTTGCCGTGG
>LUZZ01000300.1 GCA_001603845.1 Syntrophobacterales bacterium Delta_01
GTTCGAGGGCGACCGGAACGCGTTCGTGCGGAAGCTGATCCCGGAGGCGATCCAGGTGTTTTGTTCCCAGGAAGACGGCGCCGGTAAATCGTGAGAAATCGATGCCCAAAGAAATCTTTCACCTCTTTTTGGCCGACAGGTGCCTCAAATCGGGCAAAATCAACCGGCAATACGACGACCTCCTTCACCGATGGCCCCTTCCGTTTTTCCTGGGGGCCGTTTCCCCGGACATCTTCTTTTACGACCTGCCTTCGTTCGGCCTGAACGGGCTGGGAGACCGCCTGCACGACTTCGTCGACCGGCACGGCATCGACCCCGTCTGCGAATGGCTTTCCGCGGATGCGAAGCGGCTTCCCCCGGCCGCGTTCGCCTGGGGGCTCGGTTTTGCGTCCCACGTTCTGGCCGACGCCGCCTGGCATCCGACCATCGACGAACTGTCTTTGTCGCTCGATTTTTGCGGCCGGAGGAAAATCGCGCCGCTGGGGTGCCACCGGCTGCTGGAAAGTGAAATGGAAGCGTACTGGATGGGGGGAAAGGACGGTGCGGACGGTCGCGCCGGGTACGCCGCGCTGCTGAAAAGATTTCGCGGCGATGGGGACCTGTTCGGAGAAATCGGCTCCCTGTACCGCCTGTTCCTCGCCCGTTCGGGGCTTTCGCCGCTGCCGGAGCGGGCAAGGATACGGAAGTGTTTCCGGAACCAGAATTTCCTGCTGGAAGTTTTCGAAAACCGGGTGCTGGGAAGATTGCGGGATACGCTGCTGGCCGTTCGGGCCACGCTCTATCCCGCCGTCCTGGTGGTGCCGGAACGGCCCGTCCTGCCCTCGGGGCCTCTACGCGACATCCCCGCCGCCCGCAACCCGTTCAGCGAGCAATTCATGCGGGACGGGCTGGTTCTTTTGACGTCGCGCCTGTGCGATTTTGCAGAACGGCTTTCACCATTCCTTCCCAGTTGATTCCCGCGAGGGCGTAGAGGTCTTCGGGTTTTCCCGAAAGGCCGTACCGGGCGGCGCCCAGGCGGACCAAACCGCACCGGATTCCCTTTTCGGCGATTACCGAAGCGACCCGCGACCCCAGGCCCGTGTCCACGTGGTGGTCCTCGGCGGTGACGATGAGCCCGGTTCGGGCGGCCTCCACCACCGCTTCGGCATCGAAGGGCTTGATCGAGGCGAAGTTCAGCACCGCCGCTTCGATCCCGTGTTTGGCGGCAAGTGCGTCGCGGGCCTTGAGCGCATGGTGAATCAGGGGCCCGCAGGCCAGGAGGGCGGCATCGCGGCCGCTTCGCAGCCGGTCCGCCTTGCCCGGCTCAAACCGGTACGACCCGGCGAAGGCCGGGTTCCCGGACTCGTCCAAGATCACCGGAAGCTTCGACCTCCCCATCCCCACAAAAATATTGCCCGGCTGCCCGGCCGCAAACCGCACGATCCTGTCCGTCTGGTTGGGGTCGGCGGGGAGGAACACGGAGAAGCCGAAGAGGTGCTGCAAGAGGCCCATGTAGTCGATGCACTGGTGCGTCGGCCCGTCTTCGCCCACATCGAGCCCCAGGTGGGTGCACACCAACTTGAGGTTGGTGTGGTTGATGTCGTTCAGCCGGAGCTGATTGAACACTTCGGTCACGCCGAATGTCCCGAAGGTGCTGAAAAACGAGGCGAAGCCTTCCTTGCTGACCGAGCCCGCGATGGTGGCCGTGTGGTGCTCCTGGATGCCGGATTCGAAGAACGCCTTTTCCGATACCTTGCGGAACCCGCCCATCTTGACGGACCCCTCCAGGTCGCAGCTAAACCCGATCACCCTGGGCACCTTGCCGCCGTTATTGAGCCTGGCGAGGTCTTCCAGCGCGGCCCCGTAGGCCGACCTGTTGTCGGTCACCACCCCCGGAGCGTAGGTCCGCGGCTCCCCGGCGTCGATTTGAGGGTAGACCTGCGCTTTCCCGAACGGTTCCGAGAAAACGACGTGGGTGCGGCGCTTTTCTTTCAGGGCCGGGATGGGATTGTCCAGCCCCAGTTCTTCCAGGGCGGCGGCCGCGTCGGCTTCGCTGAGAGGGCTCCCGTGGTATTTCGCCTTGTTTTCCATGAAGGAGACGCCCTTCCCCATGACGGTGCGGGCAATGAGGACCGAAGGGGAGCGGGGATCGCCCGCCTCGGAGAGGTAGATGCTTCGCAGGGCGGCGAACACCGCGTCGAAGTCGTGGCCGTTTTCCAGGTAGAGGGTGTTCCAGTTCGCCGCTCGGTATTCGGCGCGGATGTCCTGGGGCATGACCGCGTTGGTGCTTCCGCCTATCTGGAGGTAGTTGCGGTCGACGACGGCCGCCAGGTTGTTGAGGCCGTACTTTGAAGCGAAGCGGCGCGCTTCGGAGATCTGCCCTTTTTGGTGCTCGCCGTCTCCCATCAGCGCGAACACGCGGTTTTTCTGCTTCCGGAGCTTGAAGGCGAGCGCCATTCCCGACGCGGCCGAAAGCCCCTGGCCGAGCACTCCCGTGTTCCACTCGATTCCCGGAACGCAGCATTCGATGTGGCCCGCAAAGGCCGACCCGGCCCGCCGGTACTCCAGGCAGAGCGCGTTTTCGTCGACATAGCCGAACTCGCACAGCACGCTGTAGACGCCCGGACTGATGTGGCCCATACTCACCACCAGCCTGTCCCGGTCTTCCCAGCACGGACGCTTGTTGTCGTGGGAAATGGTGCTGTAGAGCATCAGCAGCAGGTGCAGGGAGGACATGGAGCCTCCCGGATGCCCGCTGCCGGCAAGCGTGGTGGTGGTGATGATCCTCCGCATACAGCGAAGCCACATCTGGTGAAGCGTTTTTTTCTGGTCCTCGGTAAGCGAAGTCTGGTCCAATGGGATTTTGAACATCGAATGCCTTTCGGAAGCCGCTGCAGCACGCCGCCTCGGCTGACGTGTTTTCCGGTCGTTATTCGTTTGAGGCTTCCAGCTTTTCGCCGGCCGGCAGCCTGGACAGCACCGCGCGGGTGAATTCGCCCACCGCCGCCGCGAAGGGCGATGCCGGTTCGCTTTCCAGGACCGGGACGCCGCGGTCTCCGCCTTCCACCACCTTGGGGTCGAAGGGCAGTTCGCCCAGGAAGGGGACTTTCATCTTGTCCGAGGTCTTGAGGCCGCCGCCGGTGCGGAAGATGGGGATGAACTCGTTGCAGTGAGGGCAGAAAAGACCGGACATGTTCTCCACCAGGCCCACGATTTCCATGTCCACCTTGCGGCAGAAGTTGATCGATTTCCGGACGTCGGCCAGCGCCACCTCCTGCGGGGTGGTGACGATGACGGCCTTGGCGTCGGGGATCAGCTTCGAAACCGACAGGGGTTCGTCTCCGGTTCCCGGCGGCGAGTCGATCACCAGGAAGTCCAGGTCGCCCCACCGGCAGTCCGCCAGGAACTGGGCGATCACGCCGTGCTTGAGGGGGCCGCGCCAGATGATGGCCGAATCGCAATCTTCCAGCATGCACTCGATGGATACGATCTTGAGGTTGGCGTTGTATTCATGGGGCAGAATTTCGCGTTCGGCCGTAATGTTGAGAACACCGTGGATCCCGAACATCCTGGGGATGCTCGGCCCGTGCAGGTCGACGTCCAGCAGGCCCACCCGGTATCCGTGATTGGCCAGCGAGAGGGCCAGGTAGGTCGCCACGCTGCTTTTCCCCACGCCGCCCTTGCCGCTCATCACCAGCAGCTTGTGTTTGATGCGCGACATCTTGCATCCGATAATCTCTTCTTTGGACATTTTTTTATCGCCGGCGCAACTCGCGCAGGATTTCTGGTCGCATTTCGTGTGCATCAGCTTTTTCTCCTCTGATTGGAAGAAGTTATAAAACGCATAATCCTAAAAGGTGCATTCCTCAATGTCAACTCCGTGCAGAAGGGTGGGGCCGCCACGCATGCCCCGCGCCTTCGACCGGACGGTCTCCTAGCAATGGCGAAGCGTCGTGAAACGGCAGCCCAGCAGTTCCTGGCCGAACCGGGTCAGGTTCCCGGTCGAACCGATGGCGATCAGGATGTCGCCCGCCCGGAACACTTCCTGCGACGCGGGATTGAAAATCATGGCCCCGTCGGCCCGCTTGATAGCAACCACTATTATATCATAATGACTGCGTATCCCGGATCTTATGAGATCCGTTCCCACCAGCTTCGAGTCCTCGGGGATGGACAGCTCCTCCATGCTCAGTTCGAGCCCCTCGCCCGACAGCGCCAGTTCAAGAAAATCGGTCACGGTGGGCCGCACGATGTTGTGGGCGAGCCGGATGGCCCCGATGGCGTACGGCGAGACCACACGGGTGGCGCCCGCCTTGAGCAGCCTCTTGTCGGCCCCGGCGGTGCTGGCGCGGGCGAATATCAGCAGGTCCCGCTTGAGGTCCCGGGCGGTGAGCACGATGAACACGTTTTCCGAATCCTTGTTCACGACGGTCACCAGCCCCTTGGCCTTCTGGACTCCGGCATTGACCAGGTTGGTTTCATCGGTCGCGTCCCCGGCCAGGTGCAGGATGCCTTTTTCCTTGAGGCGCAGTAAAACGGCGTCCTCCTTTTCGATCACCACCACCGGAATCTTGAATTTCTGAAGTTCCCGGACGATGATCTGGCCCATCTGTCCGTAGCCGCAGACCACGTAATGATTTTCAAGCTGATCCAGTTGCTGTTTCAATCTTCGCCTCCGGTATGCTTCCAGAAGGTTTCCGTCGAGCAAAATCTGGCTGAAATAGGCGAGGGAAAACGCAACGAAACCGACGCCCATCATTATCAGGACAACGGTGAAAAGACGCCCCGTATCGTCGAGCGGCCGAACTTCGGTAAACCCGACGGTGGACAGGGTAATGGCGGTCATGTAGAAAGCTTCCACGAAGGAATAACTTTGCAGGTACATGTAGCCGGCCGTGCCGAACGCCATGAGCAGGACGAACAGGATGGCAATGATGATGAGCCTTCGTCCGGTGACGGACTGCCAGGAGTCATCGCCCATGGGGAAATCCTCTTCCGGCGGCAAGCGGGGTATCCGGGCCGTTCACGGATTAATTAGTTTTCTCTAATTGTTAAAAAAGGTCCCTAAGCCGAAAAAACGCCGATTCCTGAAGCCGGCCGTTTCGTTGCCGAAAGCCGGCGTCCATAAGATGATTGTTCATTAATTCTCAATGTCGCCGGACAAATGCGAAAGAATTTGTGCATCAAATTTGAAACTGCATCGGGCCCGGCCGCTAAAAACTGAAGTACCGGCTCAGTTCGCTCACCAGCGTGGCGTAGGCTTTCTCCTTGAGGTCCGAA
>LUZZ01000301.1 GCA_001603845.1 Syntrophobacterales bacterium Delta_01
ACGCCAGCGTATGCGGAGTATCTAATATTTTGGGCGTGAAGATGCAAGCGGAAAGGGCGGGGGCGGGTTTGGGGGGGGTTACGGGAAGCGTCGGGGGGCGGTTTATTTCAGGATTGCGGGGAGGGATTCCCGAAATCTTCGGCAGAGGTCCTGGGAGGCGGAGTGTTCGAAAACATGGCCGCGGGGGGTGATGCCGCGGATGATTCCGTCTTGCAGGAACATGGCCAGGAGGCGTTTTCCGGCTTCCCGCCTGGTTTGGCCGTTTCTGATCCGCCCTGTTTCGGGGCCGGCGTCCGGCAGCGGTTTTTCCGGCCGGGGGACGATTTCCGCGCGGGCCGCCGGCAGGTGGTCCCGGAAGCTTCCTCGGCCGGTGTCGGAATTTGCCGCGAGGTCGAGCAGGTCTTGGAGCTCGTCTTGGTCCAGCGCTTTGATGAAATTGAGAATCCTTCCAAGCCGCAGCAGGGTCGCCGATTCGAGCCTCGTGGTGGTATCGCAGATGGGCAGCGCGGTGGCGCGCATCAACGAAAAGCGCGGCGGGAGGAGGTTTTCCTTTCGACACCTCTCATAATCGGCGCTTCCCGGCGCGGGATAGAATATGGAGACCCCGGCCAAAACCGGCTGCCGGGCAAGGTAGAGCAGGTCGTCCACCGAACTTTGTGCGTTCTGTCCGGGAGCCCCGGCGATGATGTAGCCCACGGCGTCCATGCCGTATTTTGCGGCAAGCCCGACGGCTTTTTCAAAAGATGCGCGTACGTCCGGCCTTGCGAACCTTTGGAGCTGCCCGGTGCAGGTGGTGCACAGGGAGAGGTTGAGCGCTGAAAACCCGGCCTCTTTCATCGTCCGGACCACCTCGTCGTCCAGCGTGGGCGGGAAAAGGCCGTTCATGGCTCGAAGTTCGAGCCCGCATCCCGCAAACCGTTTCTTTATTTCGCCCAGCAGCGTAAGGAACCATTTCCTGTCGAATGAAATGTTTTCATCCTCGAAATCAATAAATCGTGCACCGGCAGTGTTTGCCGCCCGGTCCAGTTCTTCCATGACCGCCCGGATGCCTTTCAGCCGGAAGCGCGACCACGCGGCCCCGCCCACCGAACAATAGCTGCAGTGCATGGGGCAGCCCCTGCCGGCAACGACCACCGCGCACGGTTTCGGGCCTCTGCGGTAGTAGCCGGCATCGATCAGTTCGATGGCGGGAAGCGGCGCATCGTCCAGGTTTTCCATCACGGCCGGCGGATTCAAGAAAAGGCCGCCTCCCGGTTTCCGAAATCCCACCCCCGGTATATTTTCCGGCGACGTTCCGGACAGCACCGCCCGCGCCAGCCCCGGCAGGGCCGGTTCCCCTTCGCCGCGGATGATGAAATCGACAAAGCCGTGGCTCAGGACTTCTCCGGGCATTTCGGTGGGATGGTGCCCGCCGAGCACGACGGCGGCCTTCGGACAGTGGCGCCGCACCGCTTCGGCGGTCTTCAGCGCCTCGTCACAGTAGGCGGTAAACAGTGAAGAGATGCCGATGAGGAAAGCGCCGGATTTGGCGGCCAGTTCTCCTATGGTTTCAAAATCCAGCCCGTAGTGCCTGAAGTCGTGGAAAAGCGAAAAAGGCGACCGGTCCGGCCCGGCGTAAAAATCCCGCAGGTACGACATTTCCTCCGGGAGAGCCAGTTTGGCGGACCTGCCGGTTGCGAGCGCGTCCAGGATGGCGACCGAAAAGCCCTCCCCCATGAGGGCCGCGGCGATGCAGGCCAGCCCGTAAGGAACGGTCCTTTTGGCCGTGAGATAAAAATCCTGGATGGGGGGCTGGATGAGGAGAATATGGGGCATGGGGCGGAGCTTTACACCTTCTGTTTCGGAAAATGTCGAATCCGGTTGAAATATATCAGAATTCGTTCGATGGGTCGCGGTCTACGGTTACCTGGGCCTCCCGAAACGCGGGATCGCATTTTACGGCATCGAGGACGGATTCGGTAAAGTCCTGCATTTCCGAGCTTCTCCAGCTCTTTATGAAGACCTGCCACCGGTACCGGTTTTTGAGCTTGACGTAGGCCGCGGGCGACGGCCCCAAAACGGCAATATGGACGCCCGCGTCTTTTAAAAGGGCCGCCTTCTGGCGGCACAGGCCGGCCAGTTCCCGCGCAGCGGCGCGGGCCGCGTCCTCTTTTACGGCGGTAACCAGGAACTTCAAGAGCCGGGTGAAGGGAGGATACTGGAGCAGCTTGCGGGACTGGAGTTCGCGGTCGCAAAAGCCGTCGTAGTCCATCTTGAGAAGCGATTCGATGGTGTAGTGGAACGGGTTGTAGGTCTGGAGGACCACCCGGCCGGGTTCTTCTCCCCTGCCCGCCCGGCCCGCCACCTGGAACAGGAGCTGCACGAGGTTTTCCCCCGCCCGGAAATCGCAGACCTGGAGCCCGGCGTCGGCATTGATCACCCCCACCAGGGTGATGTTCGGAAAGTCGTGTCCCTTGGCGATCATCTGCGTGCCCAGCAACACGTTGCACCGCCCGGAACGCACGGCACTCAAGGCTTCGACTATCTTGGCGCCGCCGTTCATAGTGTCCCGGTCCACCCGCACCGGCCGGGCCTGGGGGAAGAGGCGCATCAGTTCCTTTTCCACCCGTTCGGTGCCGAACCCGTGCGAAAAGAGGGCCGCATGCCCGCAAACCGGGCACCGTTCGGGCAGCTCCCGTTCCCAGCCGCAGTAGTGGCAGCGCAGCCGGTTTTCCTTCTTGTGGTAGGTGAGGGTCAGGCTGCACGACGCGCACTGGAGCACATGGCCGCACGTCTGGCAGATGTAGAATTTGGCGTACCCTCTCCGGTTTAGAAACAGCATGGCCTGCGCCCCGGCATCCAGCACCTGCGCCAGGGCCTCGCGGAGCCGGAAGGAGAACACCGGGCCGCGGCCTCCTTCTCTTTTCATATCCACGATTTCGATTTCCGGAAGCGGTCTTCCGAAAATACGCGACGCAAGCACCACGCCGCCGTACTGGTCGCTTTTCCAGCGATGGAGCGTTTGAAGCGAGGGGGTGGCCGACCCCAGCACCACCGGAACACCGAGGATTTTGCCGCGCATGAGCGCCACGTCGCGGGCGCTGTACCGCAGCCGGTCTTCCTGCTTGTACGAAGGGTCGTGCTCCTCGTCCACGATGATGAGCCCGATGTTTTTTACCGGGGCCAGCACGGCGGACCTGGCGCCCAGGACGACGGTTTTCCTTCCGGCCAGCATGTCCGCCCACCGGCGGCGCCTCATCGCCGGAGCAAGCGCGCTGTGCCACACGGCCAGAAGCGGCCCGAACCGCTCACGGAAAAGGACCTCCATGGAGGTGGTGAGGGCTATTTCCGGCACCAGCACCAGCGCCCCCCTGCCCTGTGCGGCCGCTCTTTCGATCAGCCGCATGTAAACTTCGGTCTTGCCGCTTCCGGTAACGCCATAGAGCAGCAACGGCTTGAACGCAGCGGCGTCGATCAGGGGGGCCATGACGTCCAGCGCGCGTTTCTGGTCGGCGGTAAGTTCCAGAACACCGCCTCCACCGGTGGGGCAAAAAGAAAGTTCGTCGCTCTCCTCCGCGATTTCGATATGGATGATCCCCTGCCGCGCCAGTTTGTTCAGCCAGTAGGCGCTGTTGGGAACCGATTTGCGGATTTTTTCCAGCGGGACCGCGGCCCCGGCTTCATCGAGCAGGGCAAGGATTTCCCGCCCCCTGCCGCCCACCTTGTCCGCCGCGGCGGGCATGGGACATGCCGGGCAGACCATCTTCCCGCCGGTCCTTGCAGGGGCTGATTTTTCCGGTTTTGCAAAAGGGACGGCAAACGAGAGGACTTCTCCCAGGGGATAGAAATAGTAGCGCGAAATCCACCGGCAAAGCGCTACAAGTTCCTCCGGCAGGCTCTGTTCGGGCGGTTTTGCTTCCAGGATGGGGCGGAGCTTCACCTCTTGGGGAAGAACGGGCGGGACTTCACTCACCGAGAGCACCACACCGGTGGCGGTCCTTTTGCCCAACCCGACGGAAACCATGCTGCCGGGGCGCAGGACCGACCCGATGGAGGCGGGCACCTCGTAGTGGAGGCTTTTGTCCAGCGCCGCCCCGACTATCGCCACTTCGGCAAACATATCGGCCATCGCTAGCCTCTGCCGGAGGCGGTCTGAGGCGTTCGGACCACAATCGGGCAGCCCGGGCTTCCCGCAAGTGCCCCTGCCGCCGTTTTTTGCATCGAGTATCCAGGCATGGTGGAAATTTCAACCACTCGGAGGAATCGTCATACGGTCTGAAGACGTGGACAGTTACTATCACATGCCAAAAACCAGGTCAAAATCAATCGCCTGCCCGCGCCGCCGCGGTTCACGGGCCGCACCGCATGGGAATTCGGCGAAGCGCCCCCCTGCCGCGCCGGGAGGAAAAATATTTTTTGCCCGGTTCCCCTCTTTTGTTTTATTTCCTTGCGCAGTGCGGGTCCGTGGTTATAATGGCTCTCATAAAAGGGTTCTCATACCCTTCAGCCCTGATAGCTTCCACACCCCTTTTTCATGCCCACATCAAAGGAGGGACGCAAAAATGACAAAGGCCGAATTAGTTGCCAAAATGGCGCAGGAATCGGGACTTGGCCGCCCGGTCGCTGAGAAGGCCCTCAACGGTTTCATTTCCGCTGTGTCGAATGCTCTGGCGCAGAACGAGAAAGTGACCCTGGTCGGCTTCGGCACCTTTGGCGTGGCATCGCGAGCACAACGGGAAGGGAGAAATCCCAGGACCGGCCAGCCCATTACCATCCCTTTCACGAAGGCGGTAAGGTTCAAGGCGGGAAACAAGCTAAAGGAAAGCGTGCAGTAATTTCATTTTCGGCTGGTCGGGACCTCCTTTCACACGGCGTTCCGAATAGAATCTTCCTTCATTATGATCCCTCACGGCAATTCTTGCCTGATCGAGCCACGAAGGGGCAGGAGCGAAGCGCCTCTGCCCCGGCATTGTATCCTGGTTTTCAATCCTGAGGACCTGGGTGCGTTTTTGCGCTGTTTTCCCGGCCCGGTACCCAGGTCTCATAAACTCTACCTGTCCGAAATCTTCACCGGCGAGTTCCAGGGCGTGCAGATCGCCGTGGCCGGCCCCATGCTGGGGGCACCGCAAACCATTCTCGTCCTGGAGAGGATGATCGCCCTCGGCGCCGCAAGGATCATCGCGGTCGGGTGGTGCGGTTCGCTCCAAAAGGACGTGCGGATCGGCGACATCGTACTCCCCACGGGGGCCGTTTCGGAAGAAGGAACGTCGCCGCACTACCCCGTCGAATCCTCCGGCCCGTCCCCTGACCTGCACCGGCTCATGGCGCAGTCGCTCCGGTCGCAGGGTCTCACCATGCACGAAGGGGTGGTGTGGAGCATCGACGCCCCCTTCAGGGAAACGGTGGAAAAGGTCAAAAAGTACCGGTCCGAAGCCGTTTTGTCGGTCGATATGGAGACTTCGGCCCTATTTGCTGTGTCCCGGTTCCGCGGCGTGGAGATGTCGGTGGTCCTGGTGGTCTCCGATGACCTTTCGAGCCTGAAG
The DNA here is from genome assembly GCA_001603845.1 of Syntrophobacterales bacterium Delta_01. Lineage (GTDB taxonomy): Bacteria > Desulfobacterota > Syntrophobacteria > Syntrophobacterales > Syntrophobacteraceae > SbD1. The sequence continues at coordinate 5,523 of LUZZ01000301.1, forward strand.
TGGGCCCACGGGCTTCGCGACCCCGCGTTCAGGCAATCCCGGCAAAAAGTGGTCGCAACGACCCTCGAAGCGGTTTGTTCCGCCGCCCGAAACCTCATCCAACCCCACCTCTCCGGGCCTCGGGACTGCAATTCATAACCCACAACCGGCAACCTTCAACTTATAAAACCCACAACCCTTGAGTCCCTTCCGTCAAATCTGCTATAAATATCCTTACAATCGAAGGGCTCCGTTGGACGCTATTAGATGTATTGTCGATTTCGCTCGCCGGTGGTATCAACAGGATCTCGGACGGCCTGCCCGGCCGCGCTCGTGCTGCATGGAAACCCGGTCGGGTTCAATCGATACCTCCCCCGGCTGCGTTCCCGGGAAGGCTTATCCATCCGGCCGTTTGAAAACAAAACGGTTCTTGATACAATTGTCGTGAATAGGTATCGCAACGACAATGACTTTGAAGGCCGTATCGATCCATGACTATTGCCAAAAAGTACAGCCTCACCGACCTGATTGACATCCGGGAAACCCGGAAGCTTCTCCAAAGCGTCTACGATGCCATGGGAATCGCCGCAGCAATCATCGGTCTTGATGGGGAAGTCCTGGTTGCTTCGTCCTGGCACAGGGTATGTACGGATTTCCATCGTGCAAACCGGGAAACGCGCAGGAGATGCATCGAAAGCGACACCAGCCTCGCCAATGAATTGCTGGAGGGCAAGGCTTTCTCTTTCTACCGGTGCCAAAACGGCTTCACCGATGCGGCCTCTCCCATAATCATCGAAGGCATGCACGTCGCCAACGCGTTCGTCGGCCAGTTTTTCCTCGAAGAACCCGACATGGACTTTTTTCGCCGCCAGGCCGGGGAGTTCGGCTTCGACGAGCCGGCTTACCTGCAGGCCGTATCGGAGATACCGGTGATTGCCGGCGACGCCCTGCCGTCCATGCTCGCGTTTCTTACTTCGTTTGCCGAGATGATCGCCAGCTTGGGCCTCAAGCGGCTCGAACAGATCGAAACCGAAAAAGAGCTGCGCAACACCCAGGCCAGGCTGGAAGTCCAAAACCGCAGGCTCAAGGAAAGGGAGCAGGACCTCAACCGCGCCCAGGCCCTGGCCCGTACCGGAAACTGGCGGCTGAACGTGCGGAGCAACGTGTTGCACTGGTCCGACGAAACCTACCGCATTTTCGGCATCCCCAGCGGGACACCCATGACTTACGACGCCTTCCTGGCCGCCGTCCACCCCGAGGACCGGGAATTCGTAGACAAGGCGTGGAAGGCCGCCCTTGCCAGCGGTACTTACGATATCGAGCATCGAATCCTGAGGGGCAATACCGTCCGGCTGGTTCACGAGCAGGCCGAGCTGGAATTCGACGAGGAGGGCGAACTGCTGGGCGGGTTCGGGGCGGTCCAGGACATCACCGAACTCAAGCGCAAGGACGCTCTGGTGCGCGTGCGCCTGAACCTGCTGGAATTTGCGGCCACCCATTCCACGGATGAAGTGCTTCAAAAGACGCTCGACGAAATAGGCAGGCTGACCGACAGCCCACTGGGGTTTCTTCACTTCGTGGACGAGAGCCAGGAGAACCTGATACTTCAGGCGTGGTCCTCCAGGACCCTTCGGGAGTTCTGCCGCACCGCAGGCCGGGGAATGCACTACCCCATCGCTTCGGCGGGCGTATGGGCGGACTGCTTCCATAAAAAAGGCCCGGTCATCCACAACGACTATTCCACGCTGCCTCATCGAAAAGGCATGCCCGACGGCCACCCCGCCGTGATGCGGGAACTCCTGGTGCCCATCATAAGGTTCGGCCGGGTCGTCGCCATCCTGGGAATAGGCAACAAGCCCGAAAACTACACCCCGGAAGACGCCGTAGTGGCATCGTATTTGGCCGACGTCGCCTGGGAAATTGTAATGCGCCGGCGGGCCGAGGACGAATTGCTCCAGGCCAAACAGCAGTGGGAGCGCACCTTCGACAGCGTTCCGGACCTGATCGCCATACTGGACGACAAACACAGGATCCTCAGGGTCAACCGGGAAATGGCGAGAAGGCTCGGGAAGACGCCCGAAGAGATGGTCGGGCTGCGCTGCTACGAGTCGATTCACTGTTCGCACGCGCCGCACAAGTTCTGCCCCCACACCATGACCCTCAGGGACGGCCGGGAACACATAGCGGAAGTGCAGGAGGGGCGGCTCGGCGGCAGCTTCATCGTGAGCACCACGCCGCTTCGAGACGAACACGGCGCGACGCTGGGCACGGTGCACGTCGCCCGTGACATCACGGAGCGCAAGCGGATGGAGGAGGAGCTCAGGAAGTCCCGCGACGAACTGGAGCTGCGCGTCCGGGAGCGGACGGCGGAACTGGCCACGGCCGTGGCGAAGCTGGAACTGATGAACCAGGAGCTGCAGGATTTTGCCAAGGTGGCCTCCCACGACCTCCAGGAACCCCTCCGAAAGATCCAGGCCTTTGGGGACCGCCTGAGAAGCCGGTGCGCCGACAAACTCGACGAAACCGAGAAAGACTACCTGGCCAGGATGGAGAACGCCGCCGGCCGCATGCAGCAATTGATCCGCGACCTGCTGACCCTTTCCCGCGTGGGCACCAGGTTCGACCCGCTGAAGTCGATCGACCTCAACGAAATAGCCGCCGAAGTCGTCCAGGTCTTCGAACACTGCATGAGGTCGAACGGCGGATCGCTGGAAATCTCGCCGCTGCCCACCATCGACGCCGACGCCACCCAAATGAAGCAGCTCTTCCAAAACCTGATCTCCAACGCCCTGAAGTTCCAGGCCGCAGACACGGCGCCCGGCATCAAGGTATACAGCACGACGGACAAGGAAAACTGCAACATCTATTTCGAAGACAACGGAATCGGTTTCGAGGAAAAATACCTGGACCGCATCTTCGCCCCGTTCCAGCGCCTGCACGGCCGCGGCGGATACGAGGGGACGGGGATGGGGCTTGCCATCTGCCGCAAAATCGTGGACCGGCACGGGGGAACCATCACGGCCAAAAGCGAACCGGGAAAAGGATCGATGTTTATCGTCTCCCTGCCCCTGAAGCAGAAAAAAAGCTGATGTCCATCGAGCCCGTCGCCAAGCCGATTCAACCGCCCTCCCCGGCCGTGAAAAATCTTCGGACCGTCCCGGTTCCCACAGACCTTCGCGGCATGCGCGGTTGATTTTTCGCATCGACCTGGATTACCCTGAAATCTGCGATACTCCCTACGAACCGAGGTGCGCCCGCAAATGGACGAAAAGCAGGAAGCAAGCGAGAGAATCGAGGAACTGCGCCGCCAGATCGATCACCACAACTACCGCTACTACGCGCTCGACCGGCCCGAGGTGAGCGACGCCGAATACGACAGGCTTTTTGCCGAACTCGTCCGCCTGGAAAACGACAACCCCGAACTCATCACCCCCGATTCTCCGACCCAGCGGGTGGGGTTCGCGCCCATCGAGAAATTTTTGCCTTTCCACCACGAAGTGCCCCTTCTGAGCCTCGAAAACGCCATGCAAGAAACCGATGTCCTGGAATTCGACCGGCGGGTTCGAAAACTTCTGGGCCACGACGCGGAGGACGTCGAATACGTCACGGAGCAGAAAATGGACGGGCTGGCGGTGGAGATGGTCTACGAAGACGGAAACTTCGTCGGAGCGGGGACGCGCGGCGACGGGTTCACCGGCGAAGACGTGACCGCCAACGTGAAAACCATCCGAGCCGTCCCGCTCAAGCTCCACACGCCGGAAACCGGTCCGCCCCCTCCCCGCAGGATCGCCGTGCGGGGCGAAGTGTTCATGGAAAAAAGCGATTTTGAAGCGCTGAATGAAACGCGCCGCAACGCCGGGGAGCCCGTCTTCGCCAACCCCAGGAACGCCGCCGCCGGGTCCCTGCGTCAACTGGATCCCTCCATAACCGCCGGCCGGCCTCTTCGGGCCTATTTTTACGGGTTCGGGACGCTCGAAGGCCACGAGTTCCAGACCCAGTGGGAACTGCTCAACCAGCTCAGGATGTGGGGGCTGCCCACAAACCCCAGGTCCGTTCTGTGCGCAAACATCGGGGAAGCGATCTCTTACTTCGAAAAGCTCACCGCGCAGCGCGAAAGCCTGCCTTACGAAATCGACGGCATGGTGATCAAGATAAACCGGCTGGACTGGCAAAGAAGCGTGGGAGAAAAATCCCGGAGCCCCCGGTGGGCGATCGCCTACAAGTTCAACCCGGACGAAGCGCAAACCCATGTACTGGACATCGGCGTGCAGGTGGGCCGCACCGGCATCCTGACTCCTGTGGCGCTTCTCAATCCCATCCTGGTGGGAGGCGTTACGGTCAAACGGGCGACCCTGCACAACATGGACGAAATCGAGCGCAAGGGACTGCGGATCGGCGATGCCGTAATCGTCCACAGGGCCGGCGACGTGATCCCCGAAGTGAGTGAAGTGATCGAGTCCCTGAGGACGGGACAGGAAAAGCCTTTCCACATGCCGACCGCCTGTCCGTCATGCGGGGAAGCGGTCGTGAGGCTGCCGGAGGAGGCCTTCCACCGGTGTGTGAACCGCAACTGCCCGGCGCAGGTCAAGGGCTCCATCGTCCACTACGCAAGCCGCGATGCCATGAACATCGACGGTCTCGGCCACAAAATCGTTTCCAGGTTCATCGACGAGGGCATCATCAGCGCGGTCCCCGACCTCTACCGGCTGCGCGCCGAGGGTCTGGAAAACCTGCCCGGCTTCGGCGCCAAGTCGGCACAAAATCTGCTCGCGGCCATCGAGGGCAGCAAAGCGACCACCCTGGCCCGGTTTCTCTACGCCCTGGGGATCAGTCACGTAGGCAGCCACATGGCGGAGCTTCTCGCCGGCCATTTCGGGTCGTTCGATGCGGTGCGCGCCGCCGGCGTCGAGGATTTGAAAAAGATCTCGGGTGTGGGAGACAAGGTGGCATTTGCCGTGCATAGCTATTTCGAAAACCCGGCGAACCGCGAACTGGTCGACCGGCTGCTGGAAGCAGGGGTAAAAGCCGAGGAGCCGGCACCGGCGAGACCGGTGGAACCCGGTTTCTGGCTGGGCAAAACGGTGGTGTTCACCGGTGCGCTCTCTTCGATGACGCGCCAGGAGGCTTCCGCGCTGCTGGCTTCCAGGGGTGCCCGGATCACCGACAACATCAGCGGCAAAACGGACGTGGTGGTGGCGGGAGCCGACCCAGGGTCCAAGCTGGCCAAGGCGGAAAAGCTGGGCGTTCGCATCATGAACGAGGCGGAATTTACCGGGATGCTCGATGAATCCTAGTTCGCCTTTCCGGAGGAGGAGATGGAAAAAAAGCGAGTCCACGTCTTCATTTCCGGCAGGGTCCAAGGCGTTTTTTTTCGTGCCTATACAAGGGACACTGCCCGGAAGCTGGATCTTTCCGGCTGGGTCCGCAACACGAGCGACGGCCGCGTGGAGGCGGTTTTCGAGGGCGGCGAAGAAAATGTGCGGACGATGACAGATTGGTGTAATGAAGGAAGCCCGTTAGGCCGAGTAGATAAGGTAGAGATGCGTGAAGAGGATTACGCGGGCGAGTTTACATCCTTTGACATCGTTCGTTGACGCGGAGAGAATTCCATGCAGAACCTGTTTAAACCGGTGATCGACTTTCTGGCCGCCAACGATTTCCCTACCCTGATGGAATCGATACGTCAGCTCCAATGGAGCGACGTCCTGAAAAGCATCTACACCTGGCTGATATTCATCCCACTCCTGACGGCCATCGTATGGACCAAGCGCTTCAAGTTTCTCCTGACCCTGGCGTCCCTGGTGATTTTCGTGGTGCTGCTGCAATATACCCTGCCCCCGCCCGACAAGAAGATCATGCTCGACGACCTGGTGGAGTTTTTGGGCGGCACCTTCGTCCTGGTGGCGACCAACATTTACTTCCTCATCATCAGGGAATGATACCGGAGCTACCCGCTGCCGCGCCGGCGAGTTTTTCGTCGTTCCGGCCCCGGATTCCGAGTTCCGGCCACCCGATTTTTTGCTTTCAAGCCCGTTCATGGGCGGAACCCATCGACCGTCAAAAAAAGCGCCATTCCCGCATTCCAGAAATGGCGCTCCCCATTTATCTGCCAACCGGAATTACCGGCGAGGATGTCAGATTCTGCAACCCCCGAGGTAATTCGAGGCTTTTTTATTTCACTATCGTAACCGCTTCCGCCGGTTCGGCCCCGTTCACCCTTTCTTTCAGCTCTTTTCCCACTTTGAAGAAAGGCAGTTTTTTCGACGAGACCTCGATCAGTTCGCCCGTTTTGGGGTTCCGCCCCTTGTAGCCTTCGTAGTCCTTGACCTTAAAGCTCCCGAACCCTCGGATTTCGAGCCGGTCCGAGCGGATAAGCGCCGCCTCCATGCTTTGGAAGGTAACGTTGACCGCGGTCTCGGCAGCTTTTAACGTTATCCCTTCAGCTTTGGCCAACGTTTCAATTAATTCGCTCTTAGTCATGGTGTCAAACTCCTTGGGATCGTCATCAGTGAAGCTTTTCGATAATTTCCATATTTCGCATGTAGGGGCGCAGAGCTTCCGGGATCACCACCGTTCCGTCTTCCTGCTGGTAGTTTTCGAGAACGGCGATCAGGGTGCGTCCCACCGCCAGCCCCGACCCGTTCAGCGTATGCACCAGCTCGGTTTTACTCCGTCCCTTGCGGCGAAAACGGATATTGGCCCGCCTTGCCTGGAAGTCTTCAAAGTTGCTGCAGGACGAAATCTCCCTGTACGTGTCCTGCCCCGGGAGCCACACCTCGATGTCGTACGTCTTGGTGGCCGAAAATCCCATGTCTCCCGTGCATAAAACGATGACGCGATAATGTATCCCCAGTTCGCGCAGTATCGTTTCAGCATTAAGCAAAAGTGATTCCAATTCCGAGTAGGAATCCTCCGGCTTGGCAAGTTTGACCAGTTCCACCTTGTTGAACTGGTGCTGGCGAATGAGCCCCCGTGTGTCCTTTCCGTGCGACCCGGCTTCCGAACGGAAACAGGGGGTGTAGGCGGTGTAGTACTTGGGCAGGTCCGCCTCCTCCAGGATCTCGTTGGCGTGGATGTTGGTCACCGGCACTTCGGCCGTGGGCACGAGCCAGTAATCCCAACCTTCGAGCTTGAACAGGTCGTCCTTGAATTTAGGAAGCTGGCCGGTGCCCGTCATGCTGACGCTGTTCACCATGAACGGGGGAAGCACTTCAGTGTAGCCGTGCAGCCTCGTGTGAACATCGAGCATGAACGTGATGAGAGCCCGCTCCAGGGCCGCCGCCGCTCCCCAGTAGAGCGTGAACCGCGCCCCGGTTATCTTGGCGGCCCGCTCGAAATCAAGGATTCCCAGGTGCTCGCCGATTTCCCAGTGGGGCTTGGGCCGAAAGGCAAAGGAAGGCTTTCCCCCCCAGAAGCTGACCACCGGGTTGTCTTTTTCGTCTACCCCCACCGGTACGGATTCGTGCGGAACATTGGGAATGAGGAGCATGAATTCCCGGAACTTCTGTTCTATTTCCACCAGTTGCTGGTCGAGCCCTTTGATGTCCTGCGAAAGGTCTTTCATCTGTTCGATGAGATCGGAAGCGTCCCGCTTCTCTTTTTTCAGCCTGGAGATCTCATCGGAGGCCACATTGCGGCGGTGCTTCTTATCTTCCACTTCAACCAGTATGCGGCGCCGCTGCTCGTCGATTTCCAGCAAAGGACCGATGTCCAGGTCCGAACAGCGGTTGCGGAGCATTTGACGTACAAGGTCTATGTTTTCTCGAACGAATTTTACGTCCAGCATGATACGGAAGCTCTTTTCAGCGAAACGGGTTTCTTTATTCTTTTCAGGCCCTTGGATAGAAGCATGTTTAGCCTGAATCGCTACCTTTGTCAATTCTTTTCGTTAGTTCAATATGTTGGCTTAAAAATGAAGAACAATCTCGGAAATTGCCCGTCCCGGTTCAGTCGAACTTGGCGCTGGCCACGTCAACGCTGTAGTTGCTCAGGGCATTGATTTCCGGCAGGTCATGGAACACCAGCACAAAGGGCACCCTGGCCGCGGGCGGAATGCGAACGTTTTTCAGGTTCTTGCCCTCGCGGTTCATCATTCTTTCCTCGATGTCGGAGAGCTTTAAATTCTGTATCTCCTTGCGGGTCAACACATTGCCCGAATAGCACCTCTGGATCTGGGCAACCTTTTCGTTGGTCCCGTAAAGCTTGCCTTCCACCATCACGAAGCTGATCGGCTTGCTCGATTCGTTCAATATCTCCCCTTCGATGACCAGCACCTGCCCGGCGTGCACGTTCTCCAGGTAATAGGCATTGAGCGTATCCATGATGGACACCAGCGGGCGGGCGGGTTCCTTGGGCTGGGCCGGTCCGGAGGACTTGAACAAAGAGCCGTCCATGCTGAAATAAACCACCGCCGCCAGGACCAGGAGCACCGGGACGGCGATCAGGCGGGCGATCTTGCCGACCGATCTCCTGCGGGCCACGCCGGGCGGGAGGCCGGCGGCCTCCTTCTCGGGAAGCGTACCCGGAATGAGGCCCTCATCGCCCTCGGATACTTCGATGTAGATCAAGGCTTCTTCGTCGGGCTGTTCGACCGTAAACACGTGTTGGCATTTCGAACATCGGACCTTGTTCTTCGGCTTGTTGAGCCTTGCTGAATCCAGGCGGAATTGAGCGCCGCACGATTCGCAGGCAATGACGATCAGGGGCATTAATCCACTTCCTCCAGCGTTGTGTTGCCTAACCTAGTCCGTAAACCCGTCTTCCTCAAATACAACTTCGCATATCATGGGAAGGTGCCTGTGATTTTCCGAAAAATCAAGCCCGTAACCGACAATGAAGCCGGCATCGACAGTCATTCCCACGTAATCGATGGGAAGTTCCACCTGTCGGCGCTCCTTTTTGTCTATCAGGGCGCAGATGCGCACGGATTCGGGGCAGTGGCTCTTGAGGTGGTCGAGAAACCACTTGAGCGTGATGCCCGTATCCACGATATCTTCCACCACGATCACGTGGCTGCCGCACAGCGGAAGCTCGACGTCCTTCGTGATCCGCACGCTCCCGCACGACTTGTCGCCGTCTCCGTAGCTGGCCAGCCTGACGAAATCCATCTTCACGGGCATGGTCAGCCGCCTGGCCAAATCCGCCATGAAGATAAACGCCCCCTTGAGCACACCGATCAAAATGACACTTTGTCCCTCGTAGTCCCGATTGATCCGTGCGGCCAGTGCGTCGAGGCAGTCGTTCAGCTTCTCGGCGGAGATCCGTTCCACAAGCCGATATTTTCTCATGAGAGCTCCCATGGAAATTTTGCGGATAATAAGCTAAACTATTAGGAAGGTTAAGAGATTTTATCCAAACCGATATTAAATTGCAATTCGATTCCCGTGTTCAAAAA
>LUZZ01000302.1 GCA_001603845.1 Syntrophobacterales bacterium Delta_01
AGGGCTGGTTTGGTTTGGGGGCGCGCTATTCCCAGGGCGTTGCCCTGGGCTATCGCATGGCGCCCCGTTGGGGCGATAATATTGAAGGGGTTCTTTCCCGGGGCGTTGCCCCGGGCTATCGCAGGGCGCCCCGTTGGGGCGAGGGGGCGGCGATGCCGGACGGCGAGCCGATGTTGCTGCGGACGATGGGGCGGTTGGTGCGGGGCGGTTGGCGAAGGTGTAGAGGAGATTGTCCGCGGCTGGCGCGGGGCACGAAGACATGCCGTGAACGGTCACGCCGCCTGGGTTTTGGGATTGGCCGGGGAAGCGGCGGGAGACAGAAGCACCCGGAGAACGTCGGCGGCGGTGTAGGCATCGCGGTCGGGCGGAAGGAAGTGTGCGAGTAGGACAAGATCATCCCCGGTGGTGAGCAGGGGGAGTTCGTCCCGGCCCGCGGGACGAAGCTGGGAAAGTCCCACGGTGGCGGGAAGGGCGTTGCAGATGCACTTGCGGCCGAGGGTTTCTTCGGCGGCGCCGCCTTTGTGGCAATAATGTTCGAGCGGTTCGGCGGGGCAGCGGTAGCCGAGGGTGCCGTCGGGCTTGCGATAGAGATGGCGCAGGTAGCCGAGATCGCAGATGCGGACGCGGGCGTGGTAGCGGCCGGCTTGGGAGAGGGTGTTGGGCAGCAGCGCGACTTTGAAGGGGAAGCCGGTGGGCGAGGCCAACGGGTCGGTGAAGACGCGGGCCTGGCCGAGCCGGCTCAGCGCAATGACTTGGCGCTTGAGTTCGGGGGTGATGCCGGATTCGTCGCAGAAGGCAAAAGGGGTCCCCACCTGGATGCCGGCGGCGCCCAGGCTCAGGGCTTCGGCGAGTTTGCCGGGCCGGCCATACCCGCCCGCCAGCCAAAAGGGCAGGCCGAGGGCGCGAATCTTATCCAGCTCCGGAACGTCCCGGGGACCATAGCGGGGCTCGCCTTCGGAAGTGAGTTGCAGCGGCCCGCGGGGCGGGGCGTTGTGGCCGCCGGCGGTCGGGCCTTCGACGATAAAGCCATCCACCCGCCCGCTGGCCTTTCTGGCCAGGGCAATGGCCAGCGTGGCGGAAGCGACAATGCCGAAAAAGAGGGGGCGGTTGAGCTGGGGAGCGGGGCCGCCGCAAAACTGCCGGGGATCGAAGGAGGATGTCGGTTGTTCGCCGGGCAGGGCGCCTTCAATATCAATCAGGAGCGAAGCGGGCTGGCCCCGGGCCAGCCGATCGAGCGCGCCCGGAATGGCGCGGGGGATGCCGGCGCCCATGAGGATGTAATCCACCCCGGCGAGCATCGCGCCGTAGATCGAGGCGAGGGTCGGGAGCTGAATCTTTTCGAGGTAGTTAATCCCGACGCGGGCGTGATGGCCTTTTCGGGCCAGCAGGACTTCCACGAAGTTGGCGATGACCGTCAGTTCGACCAACTCGCGGCGGGATTGCAAGGCGGGCATGGGCGTGAGCTTGAACGGCGCGCGGGCCGGCTTGCCGCCCGGGATGAAGTAGTCCGACAGGACGCGCGCGGCCATAGCCGGAAAGGGGAATTGGGCGAGGGCATGGCGCAACTCGCCGTCCGGGTCGCCGAGCTGAAGACGCCGAGCCAGGACGACGGCCAGGGCGGTGCCGGACACAACCCCGAGTTGGCCCTGGCGGGACACGGCGCGGGCCAGCAGCCAGCCGGACACGGCCACGCCCATGCCGCCCTGAATGATGAGGGGGTGCGGCATACGGCATAAACGGCTACCGCAGCCGCCAAATGATGCGCGCTTTGTTCAGGTCGTAGGGAGACATCTCCATCTTGACCCGGTCGCCAACCGTGAGGCGGACCCAGCGTTTGCGCATCTTGCCGGAGATGGTGGCGAGGACGAGGTGCTTATTGTCCAGCTCGACGCGAAACATGGTGCCGGGCAAAACGGTGTTGATGACGCCTTCGATTTCGAGGTGCTGTTCTTTCATGGAGTGCGGTCGGACATGCCCCGGCCAGAAACGCGCGCTCCCCCCCGGCCGGCCGCTGGAGGATGCGGAGAAAAAGGCAAAGCGCGGCGGGGCCGCCTGGCGGAACCCGGCAATAAATGGGCGAAAGGTGGGATACCGCGGCGCCTTCCGGTTTGACTCGGTTGTCTGAGGGCCTGTTGGGCTCCGCGGTCAATGGCGATCGCGCCGGCCGCCACCGTAGCCGCGCCGCCCGCCGCCGCCGCCGGGGCGGGGCTCGCGCGGCCGGGCGAGGCTTACATTGACAGCGCGCCCGGCCAATTCTTTGCCGTTCAGAGTTGCGAGGGCCTTCTGCGCCTCTTCCGGCGAACTCATGGTGACGAAAGCAAACCCGCGCGGCCGGCCGGTATCCCGGTCTTTTACTACGGTGACCTCGATAACCGTGCCGCACGCGCCAAACGCGTCGCGCAGCGCGTCCTCCGTGACCTTAAAATCAAGATTTCCGACGTACAACTGTTGGTTCATAGCATCAAACTTTTCTGGACAGTTCTGCGCTCACCATACTGTTCCCGTCGGTCGGGTCTCAAATCGTCACTGAACGAAGTTCAGTTGACGGTTTCCATGTCATGGAAGTGAAAAACGTATCAAGAGCTGCGCCCAAGATGGTCTGTTTCCGGCGAATAGCAAGGGGAAACTGCAAATTTCGTCCGGCGGCGGCGGCTGGTAGTAAAGACCTTTGCGCTTTCGGCGGGTCGAATGCTTTAACACGTGGGGATTCATCCAATAAATGGGGGTGGGTTTCAAGGCTAAACGGTGGTGGAAAGGCGTTTCGAGAACCGCTTCGCCACGAGGCCGCGAGGAAGCGGCTTCACGGCCCCTCGTGGTGCCGCGGCACGCTCCCGAACGCGGCAAGACGGTGGGGTGTGCGCCAATGGGGTCGGCGTTGGCCGCAACACGGCAAGACGGTGGGGTGCGCCAACGAGGCCGGCGTTGGCCGCAACACGGCAAGACGGCGGGGTGCGCCAATGGGGCCGGCGTTGGCCGCAACGCGGCCAAAGGAGATAGCCCAGGGCAACGCCCTGGGAACAACGCCCCCCAACCAATCCAGCCCTGAAAGGGCGAAACGCGGGCCACTCCCACGCCTAATGTTCCGCATACGCGACGCC
>LUZZ01000303.1 GCA_001603845.1 Syntrophobacterales bacterium Delta_01
AAGTGGAGGACTGGACCTGCTGCGGAGCGAGCGCGGCCGACGCCATCAGCCAACTGGCTTCCCTGGCCCTTCCGGCGCGGAACCTGGCCCTGGCCGCCGCAACCGGGATCGAAGCGGACATGATGGTGCCGTGCAGCGCCTGCTTTTTGAACCTGCGCCGGGCGGACGAGCGGATGGCGAGCGATTTCGAAACGGCCGAGCTGGTAAACGAGGCCTTGAAGGATGAAGGGCTGTCCTACGGCGGAGGCATCCGCGTGCGGCACCTGCTGGATATCCTGGCGACGGACGTGGGGGCCGCCCGTATCGAGGCCGCCGTCGTAAAGAAGCTGGAGGGCATTTCCGTGGTCCCCTATTACGGGTGCCAGGCCCTTCGCCCTTACGCCGACTTCGACGACCCGCAGCAACCGGTGACCATGGAACCCCTGATTCGGGCGCTGGGGTGCGACGTGCACCAGTGGTCCATGGGGGCCAAGTGCTGCGGCGCCGGGCTCATGACCACCAAAAAGGAGCTGGCGTTGGAACTGGTGGCCTCCCTTCTGGAAGCGGCGAAGGGTGCGGACTGCATCGCCACGGTGTGCCCCATGTGCCAGATGAACCTGGAAAGCAGCCAGAAACAAATTTCCAGGATGCGGGGAAAGGACCTGGGGATTTCCGTCGTCTACCTGCCCCAGCTTATCGGGCTGGCGCTGGGCCTGGGGGACGGGGACGTGCGGCTCGACCTGAACCTGGCGGTGGCTCCGGGGTTCAGGGACAAGCTCAAATCCTCCAACGCGGCGTAGGACGGCCGCCGGGCTTTTCAACCGCACCCGGATCTCGACGGGAGCCGAAAAATATGAGACCATTTAAGCTGACTGCGCGGCTGAAAGGGGTGCCGGTCAATGTTAAACGGGTCAGTCAGCATACATCGAAGCCTCATCTTTCGCCTCATCGCGATGGTCGGGCTCGTGCTGTTCATCAACGTCCTGGGATGGGCGTATTTTGACATCGTTTACCAGGAAAAGCACACGTTGAAGGAGATCGTCGAGTCCTGCGACCGCCTGGGCACCACCATCAAGCTGGGTACCCACTACGCGATGATGAACAACTCCAGGGAGGACCTCAACGAAATAACCAAGAACATCGGCAGGCAGGAAGGCATCGAAAACATACGGATCTACAACAAGCTCGGGGAGATAAAATTTTCCAACCGACCCGAGGAAGTGGATACCCGGACCAGCATCAAGGCGGACGCCTGCTGCATCTGCCATAAAAGCGAGCCCCCGGCCGAAGAAGTCCCCCTCATGGAGAGGACGCGCATTTTCGATTCTCCGGCCGGCTACCGGCTCCTGGGAGTGATCAGCCCCATTTACAACGAACCGAGCTGTTCTTCCGGCTGCCATGTCCATCCCAAGGACAAGAAGGTGCTGGGGGCGCTCGACGTGGTCGTGTCGCTCAAGGACGCCGACACCGCCGTGCAGGATTACAAGCGCTGGATCATCCTGCTGGCCGTGCTGAGCTTCGCGGTGATTTCGACCATTATTTTCTCCTTCCTCTACGCGTTCGTGAACCGCCCGATACGCAAACTCATCAGTTGGACGCGCCACATAGCCCTCGGTAAGTACGATCACTCGATTGAGCCGGAGTGGAAGGACGAGATCGGCCAGTTGGGGCACGCCATCGCCACCATGGGCAAGCGCATCGGGGAAAAGCAGACGGAGCTGAACAAGCAGCGCGACGAGTACCAGGAGCTGTTCGAACAGGTGCCCTGCTACATCACGGTGCAGGACCGGGACCTCCGGCTGATTCGCCATAACCGCGAATTCGCCAGCACTTTCGAACCGCGCCCCGGCGCGTTCTGCTTCGAAGTGTACAAGTGCCGTTGCGACGCGTGCCCGGACTGCCCGGTGCTCCAGACGTTCAACGACGGGCTGCCGCACTTCAGCGAAGAGTGCGGCGTGGACAAAAAGGGGAAGGAAGTCTCCTGGATGTGCCGCACGTCTCCCCTGCGGGACGAGGAGGGAAACATCGTCGCGGTGATGCAGATGAGCCTGGATGCCACCGAACGGAGGGTGCTGGAAGAGGAGATCCGGAGATCGGAGCAGAAGTACCGGGAAATTTTCAATAACATTCCCAATCCCATTTTCGTGGTGGCCAGGGGCAGCCTGGATATCCTGGATTTCAACGACTCCGTGGCGCCCGTTTACGGCTACGCCAAGGCAGACCTGGTGGGCACCTCGTTCCTGGACATGTTCGAAGAGACCGAACGGCACGAACTCGCCCGGGAACTGGTGGGGACCGACAGCATCAACCAGGTGCGGCAGAAGACGAAAGACGGCCGCACCATATTCGTCAACATCCGCGTCTCGCATTCCGAATACCTGGGCCGGGAGGCGCTGCTCGTTTCCACCATCGACATCACGAAGCACCTCATGGCGGAACAGCAGCTCATCCAGGCCAGCAAGATGGCCACCCTGGGCGAGATGGCGACCGGGATCGCCCACGAACTCAATCAGCCGCTTTCGGTGATCAAGACGGCGAGCAGCTTCATCGTCAAGAAAGTGGGCAAAGCGGAACCCATTCAGCCCGACATCCTGAGCACCATGGCTGGCGAGATCGACGGCCAGGTGGACCGCGCCTCCCGCATCATCAACCACCTGCGGGAATTCGGCAGAAAATCCGAGGTGCAAAAAGAGCGGGTCGATGTGAACGAGGTGCTGGAAAAGGCCCTCGCCATCTTCATGCAGCAATTGAAGCTCCGAAAGATCGACGTGGTGAAGCGGCTGGGGGACGTGCCGCCCGTCATGGCCAACGCCAACCGGCTGGAGCAGGTGTTCGTCAACCTGCTGATCAACGCCCGGGACGCCATAGAGGAAAAGGGTGAAAGACTGGGCCACCTGGAATTCGAGCGGACGATATTCTTGTCCACCGGCGTGAGCGGCGGTAAGGTGGTGGTGGAGGTGCGGGACACGGGAGCGGGGATTCCCAAGGGTCTGGCCGAGCGCATCTTCGAGCCCTTTTTTACCACCAAGCGGGTAGGCAAGGGGACGGGGCTCGGCCTGTCCATCAGCTACAGCATCGTCCAGGACTATGACGGCACCATCGAGGTGGAATCGGTGGAGAATGAAGGGGCTGGCTTTATAACCCGGTTTCCGGCGGCGGGAGAGGCTCCATGAACGACAAGGTCTTGCTGGTAGACGATGAGGAAGGGATCCGGAAAGTGCTCGGCATTTCCCTGGCCGACAGCGGCTACGAGGTCCTGACCGCGGCAAGCGGGGAGGAGGCCCTGGCCATCTTCAGGGAAAACCTTCCGTCCGTCGTTTTGACCGACATCAAGATGCCGGGGATGGACGGGCTGGACCTGCTGCGCAAAATCAAGGAAGAACCGGCCACCTGCGAAGTGATCATGATAACGGGGCACGGCGACATGGACCTGGCCATCCAGAGCCTGCAACTGGAGGCGGCCGATTTCATAACCAAGCCCATCAATGACGAGGTGCTGGAAGTCGCGCTCAAAAGGGCCCGTGAAAAAATCTGGATGCGCGAGAAACTCGCCAGCTACACCGAGGGGCTCGAAAAGCTGGTGCTGGAAAAGACGCGCAAGCTCGTCGAATCGGAGCGGCTGTGCGCGATCGGGGAGACGGTTTCCGTCCTTGCCCACGCCATCAAAAACATCATCGGGGGCCTGAAGGGCGGCATGTACGTCGTCGAAAAAGGGATGGAACTCAAAAACGACCGGTATGTCTGCCAGGGTTGGGACATGCTGAAGGGAAATTTCGAAAAGATCAACAACCTGGTGCTCGACCTTCTGAACTATGCAAAGGAAAGAGAGCTCGATCTGAAGCCGTGCGATCCGGCCGGGCCGGCAAAAGAAGTCTACGACCTGATGGCCGCGCGTTGCGAGGAATCCGGGATAAGCCTGAACCTGGACCTGGGCGACAACCTGCCTTGGGCCATGATCGATCCGGAGTACCTGTACTGTTGCCTGCTCAACCTGGTGACCAACGCGGTGGACGCATGCAACGACATGGAGTGCACGAGCCGAAAGAAAGAAATCATGCTTCGGGTCTGCCGCCGCAGCGGCTGGGCGGTGGAATACCAGGTTTCGGATAACGGGTGCGGCATCGGAGAGGAGGACAGGGAAAAG
>LUZZ01000304.1 GCA_001603845.1 Syntrophobacterales bacterium Delta_01
GGTGGTGGAAGGGCTTGCCCTTGTCGGTGATCAGGACGAATTGCCCCAGGTCGGGGTCGAAACTGCTGAACGGGTAGTCGATGGGGATGGGAGCGACGGTCCGGTATTCGTGGGGGATGCGCAATTTGGCGAGGTAGGGCACCCCCAGGCCGTCGGCAATGTGTCCCTCGCCCAGGATGACCACCAGCCGGCACTTTGCACCCGATGCTGCGAGCTGGTCGGCGATGGTTTCCGCCATGGTTTCCTCCCACGCGAGCTGGGCTTCGAAGAAAGACTCGAAGTTCCTGATGCCGTCCTTTTGGTGGACTTCGTATTCCTCCCGGACGCGGGCGCGGTTTTTGGGGTCGTCGAGGTGGAAGTCGCGGGCCACCCTGGCCCGGTCTTCCGGGGACAGGGAAGCCAGGCCGTGCCGGGCGATTTTCCTCACCACGTCCCCGGGGGCGTTCAGGGCCAGGATGCGCAGCTTCTTTTCGCGGGCGAAATCGATCAGCCCCTTATACAGCCCGTAGGGAAAGCCCCAAATCCGGTCCCACTTGACTTCTTTCAAAAACTCCTGTTCGCTCATCTTTCCGTTGATGTAGCGGTCCAGCACCGGCTGGGCCTCTCGGGGAAACATTTCCATGGCCAGTTCGGTGCACTGGCCCTTTTCCTGGAGTATCCTGAGCAGCCGGAGCTGCGCGCTGTGGTCTTCGATGCTGGTGTGCGTTTCCCCCAGGTATACCACCGGGGCTTCCATGAGGCGGGCCACGAGTGTATCCATCGAAATGATAGTGCCCTGCGCGGTGTCCACCACGTCGCCGATCTCCAGCCCCACCGGAGGCGGTTCCTGCGGGGTGCGCATCCCGCGCAGGACCGCGCATCCCGCTACCAGCGGGGCGGCCAGGAAAAACAGGCACAGGACCAGGAGCGCCGGCTTCGACAGAGCGCTGCAGACTCCAACAAACCTCGAAAACGTGCTGCAAAACGGCTTCATTATCGCCTTTCTCATCCGGGCGCTGCCACCGCCGGCTTCTTCGGGGTGAGAAAAATTCGGGACCGCTCCCCGACCGGTTGGGCACTCCGGGATAGACAATCATTTCCGGGCTGGATACAATGTCGCGCCGCTCGCGTTTGCGGGGCACGCAGTGCGGGCCGGGCTGTCCGGACCGGGTGGAACAGTATTTCACAGCTTCGGGAAATGTTCCATCCCCGGCGCGATTTTTTACGGAACATCGAACAATATTAATGCCAAAGAGCGGCAGCGCCATACTGCTTCCCCTCACGGGGCGATATTATTCAATTTTCAGCAAGGAACGACAATGACTCCCGACGAGATGAGACAAAGGGCCATCGATATTTTCACGAAACGTTTCCACTGCAGCCAGGCCGTATTGCTGGCGGGCCAGGAGAAGATGAACACCGTCAACGAGGACGTCATTCGGGCTGTGGGGCTTTTCGCCGGCGGCCTTTCGGGGACGTGCCGCGTGTGCGGGGCGCTTACCGGCGGCGTGGCCCTTATATCCAGCCTTTTCAGCCGCGGCAACCTCGGCCAGAAAGAAGATCCCAGGATGTGGTCGATGGGGCACAGGTTCATAACGGAGTTCGAAAAGCTCACCGCCGATTACGGCGGAACCGACTGCAGCGACATTGCCAGAGTGAACTGGGCGGACCGGCAGGAGGTAAAAGAATTTTACAGCAACCCCGAAAGCCGCAGGAAAATCTGTGTCCAGCTCGTGGGCGACACCGCCTGCGCGCTCGGAAAACTGCTCGAAGAGCTGCCGCGCTGACCACCCCGCGCGAGCCGCCGACGGAGGGAGACCCCGCATGATCGAGGACTGCCCCAGCGCCACCGCCCTGCGTATCGCCTTGCAGCGCGCCGCTCACCAGGTGGTCGATGATCCCCGGATCTTCGACGACCCGCTTGCGCTCCGCATCTTGAATCTGGAGGCCGGGGCGGCATCGGGGCCGGACCCCGGCTGGCCGGAGCGGACCTCCGCTTCTCCCAGGCTCCGGGCGTTTCTGGCCGTCCGCAGCCGGTATGCGGAAGACGAACTGCACGCCGCCGTGAAGCGGGGCGTGCGCCAGTACGTGGTGCTCGGCGCCGGGCTGGATACGTTCGCCTGCCGCAACCCCTATCCGGAGGGTGTCCTGCGGGTCTTCGAAGTGGACCACCCGGCCACCCAGGCATGGAAGCGCGCCCAGCTCGAACAGGCGGCGATTCCCATCCCCCCGACGCTTACCTTCTCGCCCGTGAACTTCGAAACGCAGACCCTGGAGCAGGGGCTGCTGGAAGCGGGCTTCGATATGGCCGCCAACGCCTACTTCTCGTGGCTGGGCGTGACCCAGTACCTGTCGGTGGAAACGGTGATGGCCGCCCTGGGCTTCGTTTCGTCCATGCCCGCCGGAAGCTCGATCGTTTTCGACTACACCATTTCGCCGTTCCTGCTCGGCCCCGGCCCGCGCCGGGCATTCGACGCCCTGGTGCAGCGCGTGGCCCGCGCCGGCGAACCCTTCCGGGCCTTTTTCGACCCTTCCGCCCTAAAAAACGACCTAGCGGCTCTGGGCTTCACGCGCATCGAAGACCTGAGCCCCGAAGCGCTGAATGCCCGCTACTTCCGGGAACGTACGGACGATTTGCATGTCAGCGGCTTCACCCACGTGATGAACGCCGGAGTCTAAATAAAACGGCCTGCGGCGGCCTGTTACCTGCTGAACCTGGAGTTGTCGTGGTCGGTGTAGCGGAGCACTTTGCGGGTGATAAAGTCGTAGACGGGTTTGAAGTAGTCCATGAAGATCTTGTTGACCGGGTGTTTCGAGTTGATGATATGCAGTTCTTCGTCGCTGAGGCCTTGGGCGTAGAATCTCTTTTTATTCTTATATAAATGGCGGATGTCTTCGAGTCTTCCTATGGTGAACAGCCTGTTTTGAGGATTTTTGAAGGCGACGGC
>LUZZ01000305.1 GCA_001603845.1 Syntrophobacterales bacterium Delta_01
TTGCCGGCGACCCCCTGGAGCGCATCGAACTGCAGTAGCCCGCCCCCTCCCCCTGCCCCTCCCGCCAAGGGAGGGGAGTTCAGGAAGCGACGCCCCTAAAGCCAGCGGCATGCCCCCCCGGATTCGGCCGCACGCGCAGGCGCGTGCGTGCCGCAGCACCCCGGAAAAATTTCCCGGGTGCGTCCATGTCGCCCGATAATGATGTTATATCAATTGCCTGGGAAATGAGCGCGGCCCGATGGGCCGGGTTCGGGCTCGCCGCCGGGCAGGCGGAGGAACGAGTGGGCCGATAAACGGAGCGTGTCCGGGGCGCACGAAGGGCGCCTCCCCGGACACATGCGTGAGGATATCTTACCCGTCGATATAACTCAGGGAAGGGTTTCGTATTTGAACAGCGGACAGCCCTTGCACACGTCGAGACCGGGCCACGGCTCGCCGCCCTTGCCCAGAACGGAGGGGCCGCCCGTTTCGGTGATGCGCTTCAGGAATTGCGCCGCGCTGGCCTTGATTTGGTCTCCGGGGATGAACAGGTTCATCATGGACATGTCGGTCTTGCCGGAGGTCTTGCTGCCCGCGCACATGGTGGTCAGGTTGGCCGTATGATTGGTGTAGGCCCACACCGAAGCGGAACACACCGCCGAGTTGGGGGTGTGGTTGAAGGTGAGGCTGCTGCGGTTGGTTGCCGCCATGTAGTCGTTCAGGACATGGTACGCCTGGAAGGGCAGCAGCATGAAGAATACGAGGTCCGGGCTGATTTCGGATTCGTCGAACATGGACAGGGGGGCCATGTAGATCCCGCAGTATTTCCCCCTGGGAAGTTTTGCTTTCTCCGAAGGCGCCCGCCACGCCAGTTCCTCGTTGCGCAGGTATTTCATGTGGCGCTTGGTGTCCTTTTCCTTGTCCAGGTCCCGGAAGCCGAAAACCGGCTCGGCATTTTCGCACAGCAGCATGTTGGAAGGCATGTACAAGGCCTTGTGCCCGCCCCGGGCCATGGCCAGGAACTGGCAGTAGGTCAGCTTCGCTTTGGCCCTGGCGTTCAGCTTATACTTCGAAAGTTCGCTCTCGTCGGCGCAGAACCGGATCCCGACCGGATCGAAATCCAGCCTGGTATAGTAGATATAGGTATCCGAAACGTCTGTATAAGTCAGTTCGTCCTTGCTCTTCGCGGCGATGTCCGCCATAGCTTCTTTCAATCCCATCATGATCTCCCATTTGTTTTTAGTCGGTTGAATAATGTGAACTGGAGGCAAAAGATACCGGCGGACAGCCCCGCCCTTTCGGGCTCCGGGGAATCCGGCGTCCGGGGTAGTTCTTGCCCGGCTGAATACGGCAGATTGCTCTTGATACGGTCGAACAGAAAGAAAGCAACTGCACACGGAATCGTGGAAAACCGACAAAGCCCGTTCATCACCTGGCGGCGGGGTACGGAATTTTGTCTCCATAACCCGTCGTTACACCAGACCCGGACGAAAAAGGCCGGCCACGGGAAGGCTGAGGAATGAGTATCTACTGGGAGAAAGTGTGGCCGAAGGCCTTGTTTGGCCGGTTTCCCGGCGGTTTCGAAAACATACCCGCTTCTCTTCCGGTTCCAGACGCACCGGCGGCCGGTGCCTGGCACCGGCCGCGCGTATTGAGCATCCCGAAAATACCGGGGTAGTGTAACCGATGCCGCCGAAAATGACCAGCGGCACCATAATGAATTGGAGATACAATGTCAAATGAGTTTTAGAATGTTTGTGCAGCCTTATTCGGAAGGTCCCGGGCCGCCGTCGCGGGGGGAGCGCGCAAATCCCGGAAAACGGGCGGTCGGGGCGATTGCCCGGCGGGGAGTTTTGCCAATAAAAGCCTGATAATGGAAGCTGCGGTGGGGTGGGATCGACGCCGGAAGCCGGCTTGCGGTCGGCAAATTGATTGTAATAATAAACGCAATTGTTATATTGATAAGGCTGCACGTTCGGCGGGAATAGATTGTGCCCTGTGCCCGGCAGGCGCTCCGAGAGAAGCGCCGCAAAGTCCGGGGGGGGGTCTGCCGTGCCGTTTGTCCGCTATTTTCCTAAAAACCAGGAATGAGAGGTCTTTATCGTTTATGAGCGGAGATCTTTACAGGGAAGCAGGGGTTGACCTCCATAAGGCAAACGAGCTGGTCAGCCGCATCCGGCCGATCGTGCGTTCCACTTTCAGCGGCGGAGTGATCACCGATATCGGCGGCTTCGGCGGTCTTTTCTCGCTCAACTGCCGGGACATGAAAAACCCGGTCCTGGTTTCTTCCACCGACGGCGTGGGCACCAAGCTGAAGATTGCGTTCATGACGGGCAGGCACGACACGGTGGGGATCGACCTGGTGGCCATGTGCGTCAACGACATCGTGGTGCAGGGCGCGCGGCCGCTGTTCTTCCTGGACTACCTGGCCCTGGGGCGCATCGACCTGGACGTGGTCGAGCGGCTGGTGGCCGGAATCGCCGCCGGGTGCAAGCAGGCCGGCTGTTCGCTCATCGGGGGCGAAACGGCGGAGATGCCCGAATTCTACCAGGAAGGCGAATACGACATGGCGGGCTTCGCCGTGGGGCTGGTGGACAACTCCCATATCATCGACGGCTCGACGATACGGGTGGGCCACCGGGTCATCGGGCTGGCGTCCAGCGGGCTGCACTCCAACGGCTACAGCCTGGTGCGGCGGATCGTGTTCGACAAGCTGGGGCTCGAACCGGACAATTTCGTCCCGGAACTGGGCCGCACGGTGGGCGAAGAGCTGCTGGAGCCCACCCGCATCTACGTCGAGCCGGTGCTCAACGTGCTGCGCGGGTACAAGGTGGCCGGCATGGCGCACATCACCGGCGGCGGCTTCCACGACAACATCGAGCGGATACTGCCCAAGGCGTGCCGGGCGGTGATCCGGGAAGGGGCCTGGGAACGCCCGCCGGTCTTTGCGTTTCTCCAGGAAAAGGGCGGCGTGTCCGACGACGAAATGCACCGGGTGTTCAACAACGGCATCGGGTTCGTGGTGGTGGTGGAGCCGGGGGAGGCCGAGGAGGTCGTGTCCTTCCTGCGGGGGATGAACATCGGGGCGTCGCTCATCGGGGAAATCGTGGCGCGGGACCCCGGTGCGGACGCCGTGCAGGTGCTCAAGGCGTAGGGCGCTTGCCGCGAAGCGGAACGGAACCGGTTTTCCCCATTGTTTTTGGCGCGTTTTCAGCAAATGGGCTTGCTATCGAGGGGCCGTTCTGTTAAAAGAAATCTTTTGATTGGCCGGAGCGATTGCCGCCGGCGCGCTTATTTTGTGTGAAAGGACCCGATTCAATGAGCCGAATTTGCGAATTCTGCGGGAAAACTCCCACCGTGGGCAACAACGTCAGCCACGCCAACAATAAGACCA
>LUZZ01000306.1 GCA_001603845.1 Syntrophobacterales bacterium Delta_01
TCACCTTGATAAAAGTCTTGAACCCGCGAAACTTCCCCGCCAGCAGATAGGCGGACCGCGCGGAACCCAGCGTGGCGACGATGGTCGAATCCGAATAGGTAAAGCTCCTTGCGGGCGTCAGCACCCGGCCCAGCGCCCGGTCTCTTTCGGCGGTTTCGCTCGCCGCCTCCGGATTGATGGGCACCGGAAACCGGTCCGCAAATTGTCCTTCCGGCGTGACCAGCAGGAGATCGAAGGTCTCCTTGCCGTCCTTTCGGACCGGGACCAGGTAGCCCAGGAAGAGCTTTTCTTTTTCAGCGACGATGTAGCGGTATATGGTGTGAAACCGGAGGTCCGGCGGGGCCTTGTGGTTCTCGTTGTAGCCCAGCAGCCCGAGCATGGTGCCCTGCTCGTTCAGGTGTTCGTTGTGTTTTTTGGCGCTGTAGGTGAAGGCGAAGACGCTGCCCATCACCAGCGCGGCCGCGATGCAGGTGATCATCAGCTTGGTCGTTATTTTGAGGATCTCGTTCATTTCGTTGCCCCTTTGGGAGGTGCGAAACGCTCGGGCTTGAACCAGCCTTCCAGGGCCGGGCTGAGGGGGTTCATCAGCAGGATCGCGTAGCAGACGCCCTCCGGATACCCGCCCTTGAGCCGTATGAGCACCGTGAGGATGCCGATGCCCGTTCCGAAGACCAGTTTCGCCGTGGCGCCGCTGGGTGACGTCACATAGTCGGTGGCCATGAAAAAGGCCCCCAGCACCACGCCGCCGGAAAGCACCGCGAGCACGGGGTTTCCGGTGAAAAGCGATTCGCCGCCGAAAACCCACGAGAAAAACCCGACCGACACGATCATGGAAACGGGGGTGTGCCAGGTGATGTAGCCGCGATACATCAGGAAGAGCCCGCCGATCAGCAGGAACAGGACCGACGTCTCGCCGATGCACCCCGGCCGCCAGCCTATCAGGAAGTTGCCGTAGATGGTGGCCAGCGACCCGAATTTTTCGACCAGAGCGCCCAGCCCCTGGTGTTTGAGCACGTAGAGCGGGGTGGCCGTCGTCACGGCGTCGATACCGCTCATGAACCGGAATATCCCGGCATTGCTGGCCGGCGCCAGCCAGGCCGAAGTCATGGCCACGGGAAAGGTGGCCATCAGGAACGCCCGCCCGATGAGGGCCGGGTTGAAGATGTTGAACCCGATCCCCCCGAACAGGTGCTTGGCCACGTAAATCGACATGACGGCCCCCAGGACGGGCAGCCAGTACGGGACGCCGGGCGGGATGACAAAGGCGAGAAGGAGCCCCGTGACCACCGCGCTTCCGTCCCTCACCGTGATGGGCCGGTGGAGCAGTTTCTGGGTTATGGCTTCGGTAGCGGCGCAGCTTCCCGCACTCACCAGCGCGATGATCAGGCATTGAAAACCGAAAATTAAAACGGACAGAATAAGGGACGGGACCAGACACGCGGCAACGGTCCACATGACCCTTGCGACCGATTCCGCGCTCTTGAGGTGCGGCGAAACCGAAACCGTCCAGGTCGGACACAAAGCCTCCATATCCAGTTTTTCTTCAGCGTGAGTGTCGATGGCCGTTCTCCTTCCGTTCATTCGAGTCCAAACCGGAAAACATCACCTCCTGGCCTTCGCCTTGGCGAGGCGGCAAAACTGCACCAGGGGCCTTTTGGCCGGGCAAACATAGGCGCAGCACCCGCATTCCACGCATTCGAACACCCCCAGGGGGGCGGTTTCCGCGGCGCGGCCGGCCTCCACGTAGAGCCCTATCTCGTTGGGAGCGAGCCCCATCGAACAGGCGTCGATGCACCACCCGCACCGGATGCACTGCCCGTGGGGCGTGGAGTCGATCTCGTCTTCCGAGAGGAAAAGGATGCCCGAGGTGACTTTCGTCACGGGCATGTCCAGCGTGGAGACCGAAAAACCCATCATGGGCCCCCCCATGACGATCCTGGCCAGGTTGTTTTTTATCCCTCCCAGGTAGGCGACGATGTCCCGGAGCCTGGTGCCCACCCGGACCATCAGGTTGGCGGGCCTGGCCACCGCCCTGCCCGAAACCGTGACGACCCGTTCGTACAGGGGCTTGCCCAGGACCACCGCATCGTGGATGGCCTTCGCGGTGCCCACGTTGATGACGATCGCCCCCACGTCGAAGGGCAGCCCGTAAGCGGGGACCTTCCTGCCCGTGATGCTTTGGATGAGCTGCTTTTCGGAACCTTGGGGATACTTGGCCCGGAGGGAATGGACGCTGATTTTATAATCGTCCGTGGAAGCTTCTTTGGCGGCCAGGGCGAGCCATCTTATCGCTTCGCGCTTGTTGTTTTCGACCCCGATGTGGCATTCCCGTATGCCCAGGATGTGGAGCATGATCTTTGCGCCCTCGACGATTGCATCCGGGAACTCGATCATCAGGCGGTTGTCGCAGTTCAGGTACGGTTCGCATTCGGATCCGTTCAAAATCAGCTTGTCCACCTGCACCCCGGCGGGCAGCGCCAGTTTGACATGGGTGGGAAAGCCCGCCCCGCCCATGCCCACCAGGCCGCAGTTCCGTATGACGCCCAGGATCTCGGCGGGTGAGAGGTGCTTCCAGTCCGAAGGGGCGCGGGGCTCCTTCGGCGCCGCTTCCCGGTTTACGGCAATAGTGACGCTCGGGACCTGCACCAAGACGGGGTGCGCCGAGACGCCGATCTCCTTTACGGTCCCGTCGATGCTCGCGTGCAGGTTCGCCCCGAGCCCCTTCTCCACGGTGCCGATGAGGTCACCCTCGCTGACCTGCGCTTTCCTGCCCACGAGGAGCTTGCAGGCGGAGCCCGCGTGCTGAAGCAGCAGGATATCCACTTCCTCGGGCACGGGCATGGTTTCGATGGGCAGGTTTTGCGTCAGTTCCTTTGAATCGCGGGGGTGAACGCCTCCTTTGCGAAATGTCAGCAACGCTTTACTCATAGAAGACCCCCTGTTCGAAGTTGGCGGTCCGGTCCGCAAAGCCGGAAAAGAGTTCCGGCGCCAGCCCCGGCCTCCGCCTCTCCCGCGGCCCGGACGACGCCGCGACGCCGCCGCGCGCCGGCAGGACAGGCCGGGACGGAGATCCAAAACGGACCGGGAACTAGATCGGTGGATGCAACGAACGCCCCCGCAGGGCACGGGAACCTGGCTGAAAAGAGTCTTAGAAGCGGTGGTGCGGAATGACTTGCGGAGAAAAAACCTCTTTCAGCCCTGCCCTGATGCTACCAAACACGGGTAGTTGGATGCATCCAACTCAGGTAAAGCCGAAAGACGGATACATGGACACGGTCCTCGGGAGATTCTGCAGATTCGACACACAACAGCCGAGCAATCGCCCCTCCGCCTTCGGAGGCCCGAAACCGACCTGCAATTGCACAGCGCGAACCACAACAGTGAAGGTATCCGTGTGATATGTATCACAAAGGAATGAAGCTTGTCAAACCGGATTTTTTCCCGTTCACGGGTTGGAGAACAACCGGGCGGCCTGCTCCCGGAGCTTGAATTTCTGGATCTTGCCGCTGGCGGTCATGGGGTATTCGTCCACGAAAGCTACGTATTTCGGGATCTTATAGCGGGAAATCTGCCCGCGGCAAAAGTCGATCACGTCCTGGGGCGTGTAGGAAAAACCGGCCTTGGGGATCACGAAGGCACACACTTCCTCCCCGTACTTTTCGCT
The DNA here is from genome assembly GCA_001603845.1 of Syntrophobacterales bacterium Delta_01. Classification (GTDB taxonomy): domain Bacteria; phylum Desulfobacterota; class Syntrophobacteria; order Syntrophobacterales; family Syntrophobacteraceae; genus SbD1. The sequence goes on from LUZZ01000306.1 coordinate 3,665, forward strand.
GGGGACCCCCACCACCTGCACATCGCGGATTCCCTCCATTCCGTACAGATACTCTTCGATTTCCTTGGGATAAATATTTTCACCGCCCCGGATGATCATGTCCTTGTGCCTGCCGGTGATGGAGATGTAGCTCTCGTCGTCCATGATGCCCAGATCCCCCGAATGGAGCCAGCCTTGGGAGTCGATGGCGTCTACGGTGGCTTCGGGCATGTTGTAGTAGCCCTTCATGACGTTGTAGCCGCGGCAGCAAACCTCCCCCGGCACCCCGTTGGGCAGGGGCGTGCGCGACTGGGGGTCCATGATGCACACCTCGATGCCCGGCATGGGACGGCCGACCGTCTCGCAGCGCTTGCGCATGTCGTCGTCCACGCGGGTCTGGGTCATCCCCGGCGAGGTTTCC
>LUZZ01000307.1 GCA_001603845.1 Syntrophobacterales bacterium Delta_01
GACGTGGGAAGACCTCTACAGCGCCTACCAGGACCAGTTCGTGCCCAAGCAGGGGCAGAAGGCCGACTCCGACGTGCCCTGGATCCAGGAAGATATCATCAACGACTGGGTGGACAGGATATCGAAGGCGAGGGCGGCCAACGAGCAGCAGATCGTCAACCGGATGCGGAGCCTCAACGAGCGCGGCCGGACGGCGGTGAAGTGGGGGTTCGTGGGGCTCGCCACGTCGCTGGTGGTGGGGCTGCTGGCGGTGCTGGGCATAAGTTTTTCCATGAACCGTCCTCTCCGGGAATTGAGGCGCGGGATCAAGGCCCTGTCCCGGACGGGGCTGTCGGAGCCGATCCGCATCTATTCGAACGACGAGTTCGGGGAACTGGCGGGCGCGTTCAACGATATGGCGGCGCGGCTCACCGAAGAGGAGCGGATGAGGTCGGATTTCATCTCCATGCTGAGCCACGAGATCCGAACGCCCCTGACCTCCATCCGCGAATCCGTGAACCTCATTATCGAAGAGGTCATGGGCAACATTAACGAAAAGCAGAGGCGATTTCTGGAAATCGCCAGCGGGGAAATCGAGCGCATCACCAAGCTTTTGGACCATCTTATGCAAATATCCCGGCTGGAGGCGGGGGCCATCGAAATCAACCCCCGCAGGATCGAACCGGCGCAATTCGTCCACGGGACGATTTCCCGCGTGATTCCGGCCGCGGAAGCAAAAGAGATCGCCATCAAGGCGGATATCGCCGACGGGGTCCCGGAGTTTTACGCCGATCCCGACAATTTGCAGCAGGTGCTGTTGAATCTTCTGGGCAATGCGATCAAATTTTCGCTGCCGGGAGGCGAAATCCGGGTAGGGGTCGAACTGGGAGAATCTTCGGGCGGCCCGGAAGTGGTTTTTTCGGTGTCCGATACCGGGGCCGGAATTCCGGAGGAGGAACTGTCACTCGTTTTTCACAAATATTACAGGGCCTCAGGGGTGCGTGACCATGTCGACGGCGTGGGGCTTGGACTCAGTATATCCAAGAACATCATCGAAGCGCATGGGGGGCGCATAACGGTCAGTAGCAAACCGGGAGCCGGGAGTACATTCAGCTTCATGCTGCCCGTATCTCAGAAAGAACCAAACGATGGTTGCGAAAACAATGAAAGGGCATAAGCTTTTAACGTGGTGTTGCGCGCTGGTGTTTATCCTGGTGGGAGCGGCGGCGTGCGGTTCGAAGGCCAAGGTGCCGGCGCCCTTGCAGCCCGTGGTGCGCTACGAGGGAGAATACAAGGCATGGGACGACGGGCTGCGGGCCTTCCAGGAAGGCAACTATGCGGGGGCCGACAATATATTCGAGACCCTGGCGCGTACCGCCCAGACGCCTGAAATCCGGCGCCGGGCGCTGTTCGGCATCGCCGTGGTGAAACTCACCATGGCGAAGACCCCCGAAGAGTACAAGGAAGCGGCCGCCGCGTGGGACCGGTGGAATACCCAGGCGCGTTCGGGCCTGGGAGGCGAAGACCCGCGGATGATCACTCCGTTCGTTCTCCAGTTCGCGTCGAACGCTTCCCGCGCCTCCGTGCCGCAGGTCGAGCAGCCCCCTCCCAAGGCGCCTCCGTCGGCCAACAACACCATCAATTACCGGAATATGCTCCAGGCGAAGGAAAAAGAGGCCGAGAGCCTGCGCGCGAAGCTGGACGCCCGGGAGCGCGAAGTGCAGCGGCTGCGCCACCAGCTCGAATCGCTCGAAGAGATCCATCGCCAGTACCAGGAAAAGAAACAGGAGGCATCGACGCCCTGAGGGACGGATATCGGATGGCGGAGGACGGAAGACGGAGGGCAGATTTCCGACGTCTGACGCCCGAGACCCGACATCCGTAACGGAGTTTGCAGTTGACGATCAAACCTACCATACTGGTGGTCGATGACGACCAGAATATCCTGGCGGTGCTGGAGGCGCGGCTTGCGTCCACCGACTACCAGGTGATCACGGCTTCGGGCGGCGAGGAAGCCCTCGCGATCCTGAAATCCAGGCCCGTGGACCTGATGATCACCGATGTGAAAATGCCCGGAATGGGCGGGATGGACCTGTTTGCGGCCTCCCAGTCGGTGCGTCCGGGCCTTGCCGTGATATTCCTGACCGCCTACGGAACGATTCCCGGCGCGGTGAAAGCGCTCAAGGCGGGGGCGGCCGATTATCTGACCAAGCCGTTCAGCGGACGCGAGCTGCTCTCCAAAGTGCAGGAAGTGCTCAAACAGACGGTGGTGCGGCCGTCCCTGGAATCCCTTCCTCCGATTACCGAATCGCTGTGGGGCGGAAAGAGTCCCGCGATGCGCGAGCTGTTCGACCTCATCGACCGGATCGCCCGAAGCGACGTGAATGTGCTGATCCTGGGAGAAAGCGGCGTGGGCAAGGAACGGGTGGCCCACCTGCTGCACCAGCGCGGTCCCCGGCGCGAACAGCCGTTCATTGTCGTGGACTGCGGATCGACTCCCAGCGGGCTGCTGGAAAGCGAGTTGTTCGGCCACGTCAAGGGCGCCTTCACGCACGCCATCCGGGACAAAAAGGGCCTGATCGAGGCGGCCGACAAGGGTACGCTCTTCCTGGACGAGATCGGCAACATTTCCCAGGACATGCAGGTGCGGCTGCTCCGGTTCCTGGAAGAGAGAAAAATCAGGCGGATCGGGGACCTCAAGGAAATCGCCGTAAACTGCCGCATTATTTCGGCCACCAACGTGGACCTGCGCGAGGAGGTGGAAACGGGGAATTTCCGCGAAGACCTCTACTACAGGCTGCGGGTGGTTACCCTCAAGATACCGCCGCTTCGCGAACGGAAGGAAGACATCCCGATCATGGCGCGGCAGTTCGTCGAGACCTTTTCCAAGGCTCAAAACATTCCCACCGTCGCCATCCCCGCCGAAACCCTCAAGTGGCTGTGCGAATACCCGTGGCCGGGAAACGTCAGGGAACTCAAAAACGCGCTGGAAGCAGGGGTCGTCCTGTGCCGGGACGGAGTGCTGAACCGCAACGACCTCCAGCTTTCGGAACTCCACCAGGCGCCGCCCAAAAACATCGCCAATGCCTCGGGGGATTCGCTTTCCCTGGAAGAAAGCGAGCGCAACGCCATCCTGAGGGCGCTCCAGCAGGCGGGCTACGTGCAAAAAGACGCCGCGCAGCTCCTGGGCATAAGCCGCAGAGCCATCCATTACAAGATCAAAAAATACGGGATCGAATTTTCCGGCAGGCGCTCGACCGTACCGGAGGAGGGCGAGTAGGCGGACCGGCAACCCGCAACCGGTCTCACTTCGCTTCGAGAAACAGCCGGGCCGAGGGTTCTTTGTTGGGTTCCACGGCCTGGGGCGGTTTGCTTCGGAGCCTGCTCTCATCCTTCAGGCCGGCGGTCAGCAGTTCGGACGCCACGGCCCGTTCGCGGTCTTTGGCAAGCTGGACCAGTTCCTGTTCGGGATAGGGGCTGCCTTCCACCAGCCGCCAGAACATTTCGGAAGAAAGAGCCGCCCATTTCTGGGGGCTCCTGAGCCCCGTCACGACCCGGTCGAGCTTGACCGCGGACGCCATTTTGGAAAACACGCTCGCCTTGCGGCCCTTGGGGTTCATGTCCTGGGCGAGTTCCTCCCGCGGCTTTATCTTGCCGTTTCGTACCGCCTGTTCGAGTTCTTCCAGCGAGGGCTTGCCGAACTTTTCCACGTAGAGCTTTTGGATGGCCCTGGCCGTTTTGGAGTTGCTGAAGTCCAGCGGGCTCGAAGGGGTTTTTTCCTCGGTGCCCAGTTCGGCGTGAACCGCCTGCGCCACGGCTTCCTGCTTGAGTTCCATCGCGTCGGAGTCTGGAGTGTAGCGGCCCTGCACGGCCAGCGCGAGCTGCGGACGCTTGTCGAGGGCCGCCGCCACCTTCGCCAGCTTTTCCTTTTCAGGGGGCACGAGTTCGGCGCTCCCGGCCTCGAAGGCCACCACCTGGATGTCCTCCGCGCCGGCGCCCTTGCCGCCTCCGAAAAGCGCTCCCAGCGCCCGGAAGGGGGCTGTCGCCACCTTGGTGAGCACCGCTTTGAACGCCTTCCAGACCAGCGGGGCGATGCTGAACTGCGGGTTGTCCAGGTCGCCGCTTACCGGCAGTCCCAGTTCTATGCGCCCTTTGGAGTCCGTCAGGAGGGCCACGGCGATGTCCAGGGGAAGGTTGACCGCATCGGGGCTGTTCACGTGCTCGCCCAGCACGAGGTTTTGGACGATGATCTTGTTGTCGCCCTCCATTTTGCTGTCCCGGATCTTGTACTTGAGATCCAGGGTGAGCCTGCCGGATTTTATGGCCCTGCCGGCGAATTTCCCGGAATAGGGGGTGATGGAGGCCATGGCCACGTTGCGGAAGGCCAGCGTCAGCTCCGTCGAACGCTTGTAGTCGCCGGGCACTATCGAGCCTTCCACCTTGACGCTCCCGTACCGGTCCACGCCTCCCGCGAGCCGGACCGTCGCCGCCTGCGTGCTTTCGGAGGAAAGCTTGCCGATCTGGCCCTTGAGATCGTGGATCCTGGCCATGAATTTCGGCTGGAGGCTAAAATCGGCGAATACGATGTCGCCGTTGTCGATCAGGACCCTGCCGATGCTGAACGGAAAACCGCCGCCGTTCTCCTTTTTGGAAGCGGGGGGCTGGGACCGGGCGGGCTGTTCCTTGATCATCTTTGCCAGGTTTAGCGTTTTGTCCTTGGCGATGATCACGTGTCCGACCGGCTTGGAGAGCTTGATCTCCTTGATCTGCAGGCTGTTGGGTTCGATATTCAGCGCCAGTTGCGGGATCTTAAGGGCGTCCCAGCCCAGTTCGGGCTCCTTGGCCTTCGGCTGGTAGAGCCTCAGCTTGTCGAGTTCAAAACTGCCTTCATAAGCCAGCCTGGCTCCGGCTCCGGGCACGCCGTAGCGAAACTTTCCCCGCGTGGACAGGGCGCCGGAGCGCAGTTCCGCATCGGCGAAGGAAGCCACGTAAGGCTGGAGAGGCGCAAGCGGCAGCGCGGAAACGTCTATCGCGGCCTCCACCGACATTCCCGACGGGTCCACCCTGCCCTTAAAGGATGCCTTTCCCTTTTTCTCCAGGCCGAAACCGGCTTCGAAGTCCATGGGCGACTTGCCGTCAATGCCGCTCACCCGCACGTTGAGGCCGTCGATCCGGTACAGGGGGGCTTCCGATACGGAAAGGTCCCGCAGGTCGGATCGAAAGTTCGAGATTTCGAAATCCTTTACCAGGTATTGCCACGGGGGGCCGGAAGCCGCCGCCGGTTTGGCCGCGGTTTCGTCCCGGGGGGGCACCAGCCGTTCGAACCCCATCCTGCCGTCCTTGTCACGCGTTGCGTCGAACCGGCCGTCGTTCAGCCGGATGCGCGCTATGGTGATCCTTTGCCCGAAAAGGTCCAGTTCGCCGTCCTGGATGTCGATCCCGGCGGCTTCCAGCAGCGGTAAATCCCCGGCGCTGAGATGCACGCCGCCGAGCTGCGTGCCGAGGTGCTGGATGAGGACTTTTTTCTGCGTCCCGGCCTCGATCCTGGCGGTGAAGGACACGGACAGGGAGGCGACCGAAGCCTTCATAGGCGAGCCGCGCGAAAGGTCTTGGAAGGCGAGGGCGATGTTCTTGATATCCACGGCATCCACGTCCACCGTCCAGGGCGGAACGGGGGTAGAAGCTTCAGCGGGAGCGGACCCCTCGGAGGGGACGGCCCCTTCGGCAGGAGCGGAACTTTCAGCCGGAGCTGACTCCTTATCCGGAGCGGGACTTTCAGCAGAGGCGGAACTCCCGGCGGGAGCGGAGCTTTCAGCGGCAGCGGGGGCCTTAGCCGGGGTGGGGGCTTCAACGGGAGTGGAGGGTTTAGTGGATACGGGACCCTCGGCAGGAGCGGCCTCCTTGGCGGGAGCGGCACCATCACCGGGGGAGGAAGTCTTAGCAGGAGTGCTGACTTTAGGAGAAGTGGAACTTTCAGCAGGGGGAGGGTCTTTAGCGGGAGCGGAGCTTTCAGCGGCAGCGGGAGCCTTAGCCGGAGGGGAGCCTTCAACGGGAGCGGAGGGTTTAGTGGATACGGAACCCTCGGCAGGAGCGGCCTCCCTGGCGGGGGCGGCCCCATCACCGGGGGAGGAAGTCTTAGCAGGAGTGCTAAGTTTAGGAGAAGTAGAACTTTCAGCGGGGGGAGAAGTTTCGGCGGGGGCGGGGCTTTCAGCGGCACCCGGCGCCGCAGGAGGCGGGTTTTCCTTCTCCTTTTCTTTTTCGATTTTCGCCGGAGCGGCTTTCACCGCCTGCAGGAGGTTGATGCTTCCGCTTTTGCCGATTGCCGCCCGCAGGGAGCCGCCGTCGGCCAGGATTTTCCCCACGCCGATCTTTCTCGACGCCAGGTCGAAGCGCACGGACTCGATGCTGAACGTGCCCAGGTCAAAGAAGGGTTCCTGCGCTCCGGCCAGTTTCAGCGACAGGCCGGTGAGGCCGAACTTGAGATTTTCCAGCACAAGCTGGGGCGCCGGTTCGCTCAGGTCGAAACGGTAGTCGGTGGCCAGGTCCATCCTGCCGTCCGGGGCTTCCAGGTTGAGGTTGTTTCTTGCAAACTCCCACAGGGTCTTGGTGTAAACCCCGCCGATGTCGAAATGACCGCTGGAGCGAAAGGGGGCCAGGGACATTTCGCCCCGCCACTGGAGGGTTTCGCCGTTGGGGGTGGCGGCGGAAAACGAGTACGAACCGTTGCGGTCCTGGAAAGTGGAGATCCCTTTCAGTTGGATCGAAAGGTCCTGGAACACGACCGTCGCCGGTGTGCCCGCCCGCCGGTCGGTCAGCGTGAGCTTGCCTCCGGTAAGGGAAAAGTTATCCAAAATAAGCCGCGGAGGGGTGCTGGGACCCTTGTCTTCGGGGGTTTCCGGCTTCGAACCGCCGCCGGTCAGCCCGGCCGCGTTGATGGAGCCGTCGGGTTCGATCACGATATTGGCGGTGGGGTTGTCTATGGAAAAGGTGCGGACCACAATGGCGCGCCGGAACGGGTTGCCGATATCGAAGTTTACATAGAGCCTGTCGAATGCGGCCAGCGAAACGCCCTCCGGGTCCGTGAGGCTGAAGTTGGCGGCGTTCACGGTGAGTAGAAAAGGATTGATGCGCAGCTTGCCCACCTCGGCGCGGCACTTGGTGCGTTCGACGCTCACCTTCGGCAGGTACCACCGAATGGCGAACGGCAGCGCGACGAAGCCCACTATCGCGTAGAGCACCAGCACGGCCGCCGGGATCCGGAAATAATTACTCGATAATACGCGCAGGACGAAGCGCTTCACTGATAACCCCTCTCATACGGTGTGTGCGGTGCGAAGTTTTACGCCATCAAATCTAAAGCATTTTTGCGGCAGGTCAAATATGTCCCGGCGGCAAAAGCGCTCGATGCGGGCATTTGCATGGGAGCGAGTGATTATATTTTCAGGTAATGTACCGGCAAAAGGGATTTCAGAATATCTTTATATTTTGATCTTCAGGTTCAGGAAAGGAAAACAATCATGGAATCCAACGTATGCGGCGCCGAGAAATACATTCGCGGTGCGCTGGGCGTGATAATCATACTGGCCGGCCTGTATTTTCAGAGCTGGTGGGGAGCCGTGGGACTGATTCCGCTGATCACCGCCTTTGCAGGCTACTGCCCGCTGAACCGGCTGCTTCGCCATTCGAGCTGCCCGGTGCCCTCGACACCATAGTTTTTAACCGTGAAGGGACGGCAGGTGGTGCGGCCTCGTGCGGTCCGCCGCCTGTCGCGGTTTTTGCGCCCTTCGGTTGTTTTTCCGTTCGGACGAATGGAAATGGAAAAGGAGCATTGTGATGAGGTATTTACTGATTCCTCTGCTGATATTTGCTTTTTTGACGCCCCTGATGCCTTCTTCGGCATCCGGAGATACCGCCCGGAGCGACCGGGCGCGGATCGAGGCGGCCACGGCCGTCATGCACGACATCATGTCCATCCGGGATAATTCCATCCCGCAGGGAATGCTCAAAGACGCCTACGGCATCGCCGTCTTCCCCGGGGTGCTCAAGGCGGCCTTCATCATCGGCGCCCGCTACGGCCAGGGGATATTCGTGACCCGCGATGCCCACGGCAACTGGAGCAATCCCTCTTTTTTGACACTCGCCGGGGGTAATTTCGGTTTCCAGGCGGGGGCCGAATCCACCGACCTGATCCTGGTGTTTATGACCAAAAACAGCGTCGAGTCGCTCGGAAACGGAGACTTGACCCTGGGGGCGACGGTTTCGGTGGCGGCCGGCCCGGTAGGCAGAGCGGCCCAGGCCAGCACCGACGTGAAGTTGAAAGCGGAGATTTACTCTTATTCCAAAACGCGCGGGCTCTTTGCGGGGATCGCCCTGGACGGTACGGTCGTGCGGGTTGATACCGACGCCAATTACGCCTACTACGGTGTCCGCGACCCGCTCAAAACCGCGGCGGCCCGTGTTCCGGCCGACGCCAAAAGATTTAGCTGCGTGGTGGCCCAGTATACCGGCGAACCGAACAAGGTTTGCTCCTGATCGATTGGACGGCGGTGGCGGCCCTCGCTGCACGGGGGGCGCCGCCGCACCGCGCCGCGTCCTGCGTGCGGCCCGCCTAGGCCGGCTGCTCCGGCATGTAGGGCAGCTCCTGGAGAACGGGTTCGAGCGCGGCGGCGATTTGAGCCAGTTCCGCGTCCAGGTCTTTTTCCGGTCGGATCCGCACTTCTCCCGTCCGGCGTATCTTTATTTCCACCTCGCCCGTTTTGACCAGCTTCTGGCTCACCACGATACGGACGGGAATGCCGATCAGGTCGGCGTCCTTGAGCTTGACCCCCGCCGATTCGTCCCGGTCGTCGATGAGGGCTTCCCCGGCGGTGCTCAGTTTGCGGTAGATCCTTTCGGCCGTTTCCAGCACTTCCGGTTTCCTGCCCAGGGGGCAGACCACCACCCGGTAGGGAGCGACCGCCAGCGGAAACCGCATGCCCGCTTCGTCGTGCCATTTTTCAACCACGGAGGCCATGAGCCGTTCGACCCCGATGCCGTAGCACCCCATCACCACGCGCGCCTGCTCGCCCGAGCTGTCCAGGTAGGTGAGGTCCATGCTTTCGGGGGCCGTGTACTTGGTGCCCAGCTTGAACGTGTGGCCCAGCTCTATCCCGCGCCGGATCTCCAGGGGGGCCGCGCCGCAGGCCGCGCACAGGTCCCCTTCGCGTACTTCGGCGATGTCGGCCGTCTCCGCTATCTGGAAATCCCGCCCGGCCAGCACGTCCCGGTAGTGCATGTCCAGTTCGTTGGCGCCCGTCACGAACATCGTGGCGTCCTCGACCGAGGTATCGAACACCACGCGCACGTCCTTGACCCCCACCGGCGAAAGGAACCCGGCATGGAGGCCGCGCTCGGCCAGGGCCTCCTCGGGGGCCAGGTCCAGGTGCACCGCCTTCAGGTGGTTGGCCAGCTTGGTTTCCGAAATGTTAAAATCTCCGGCTATGGCCGCCAGCACCAGTTCTCCGTCGGCCCGGTACGCCACGGTCTTCAGGAAAGCGGCCCCTTCCGTGTCGAAAAACCGCATGAGATCGGAAATCCTCTTGACCGCCGGGGTGTGCACCTTTTGCATCGGAGGGGCGGATTCCACCGGGATGCGGTCCCTCCGGGGCTTGAGACCCGCCGCTTTTTCCGTATTGGCCCGGTAGCCGCACCCGGGGCAGACCACAAACCGGTCCTCGCCGTACGGGGATTCGAGCATGAA
>LUZZ01000308.1 GCA_001603845.1 Syntrophobacterales bacterium Delta_01
TTTCAATATCGTGTACACGCCGGACTCGCCGCGCGAGATAAGAGAACTGCTGGACAGCGGCAAGGTTTCGTGCGCCGTCCAGATCGACCGGAATTTCGACAAGTATCTCAAAAGAGGCATAGCGGCGCCGGTGCAGATCATCGCCGACGGGACCGATTCCAACACGGCCATGATCATCGTGAACTACGCTGCGGGGATCGCCTCGAAATTCGGGCAGGACATGGCCGGGCAAAGCCTGCGGGTGGTGACGCGGGCGCCGCCCCCCGGGATCGATATGCGCACCCGGACGTGGTACAACCCCGACCTGCGGAGCCGGAACTACAACGTCCCCGGCGTCATCGCCTCCATCGTGATGCTGGTCGGCCTGATCCTTACCTCCATGTCGGTGGTGCGGGAGCGGGAAATGGGGACCATCGAACAGCTCATGGTGACCCCCATCAGGCCCCTGGAACTGGTGGTGGGGAAGACCGTCCCGTTTGCGGTGCTCGGTTTTTTCGACATGATCCTGGTGACCACCCTGGGGGTCCTGTGGTTTGACGTGCCCATCAAGGGCGCCCTGCTGCTTCTTTTCGGCTGCACGGGGATTTACCTGCTCTCGGTGCTGGGGGCGGGGCTTTTCATCTCCACCATCGCCCGCACGCAGCAGCAGTCCATGATGGCCACCATGCTCTTCTATATGCCGGCCCTGCTCCTTTCCGGGTTCGTCTTTCCCATTCAGAATATGCCGAAGGTGTTCCAGTACATTACCTATTTCAATCCGTTGACTTATTTCCTGGTGATTATCCGGGGGATTTTCCTCAAGGGAAACGGGATCGACGTCCTGTGGCCGCAGATGGCGGCCCTGCTGGTGCTCGGGCTCTGCATCCTGGCGCTCAGCACCGCGCGGTTCCGGAAAAGGCTCCAATAGAGCCGGTAGACAGGGAGGCGCGATGGCGGATTCCCCATTCGATATCGCAATCGTGGGGGCGGGAATCGTGGGGCTTGCCACGGCGGTGAAGCTCCTGGAAACTTATCCCGGCCTGGGCGTGGCCGTGCTCGAAAAAGAAGACCGGATCGCCGCGCACCAGACGGGCCACAACAGCGGCGTGATCCATTCGGGAATCTATTATCGGCCCGGCTCCCTCAAGGCGCGCCTGTGTCTTGCCGGGGCGGAGGAACTGGTCGCGTTTTGCCGGCAAAAAGGCATCCCGCACGAAATATGCGGCAAAGTGGTGGTTGCCGTACGGGATGAGGAACTTCCCCTGCTGGATGAGCTCCACCGGCGCGGCGCCGAAAACGGCGTGAAGGGGCTCAAAATGCTGGAACCCCGGGAAGCGCGGGAATTCGAACCCAACGTGACGTGCATCCGCGCCATGCTGGTGCCTGCCACCGGGATCGTCGATTTCGGTGCCGTGGCAAAAGCCTACGCCGAAAACATACGCGCGGGAGGCGGAAAAATCCTGCTCGGGCACAAAGCGGCCGGCATCCGGACGGACTCGGCCGGGGTGCGCATAAGGACCGCAGGGGGGGATGTCTTCGCGCGGGGCCTCATCAACTGCGCCGGGCTGTACTCGGACCGCGTGGCGATGATTTCCGGGCTGGAGCCTCCCTGCCGCATCGTGCCCATTCGCGGTGAGTACTACCGCATCAGGCCCGAACGCGCCTCCCTGGTCAAAAATCTCATCTACCCGGTCCCCGATCCCCGCTTTCCTTTCCTGGGCGTTCACTTTACCAGGATGATCGACGGGAAGGTGGAGGCGGGGCCGAACGCCGTGCTGGCCTTCGCCCGGGAAGGGTACAGGCGCTGGGATATCGCCGTGCCGGAACTGGTGGAAACTTTTCGCTACACCGGTTTCCGGCACATGGTGGCGCGGTATTGGAAAAGCGGGATGGGCGAAATGGCGCGCTCTTTTTCCAAAAGACTGTTTGCGAAAAGCCTGGGACAACTGGTGCCAGGGATCGGCCGGGGCGATCTGGCGCCCGGCGGAGCGGGAGTGCGCGCACAGGCCGTCGGCCCCGACGGAAAGCTGCTCGATGATTTCGTCATATTGCGGGGCGAAAAAATGGTGCACGTCCTCAATGCGCCGTCTCCGGCCGCCACGTCTTCGCTGGCCATCGCCGGGCATATCGTCGAAAAAGCGGCCCCGTTGATCGGGTAGCCGGTCCCCATGTCTCACAGGGAGGAACCGAAATGGAAAAAATCGATTTTAAAAAGGATTTCAAGCTGCTATATAAGGCCCCCGAAAAGAAGGCCGTGTTCGTGGACGTGCCGCCCTTCCTCTACCTGATGGTGGACGGAGCGGGAGACCCCAATACGGCGCCCGAATTTCCGCAATCGATAGAAACCCTGTACACGGCAGTCTACACCATAAAATTTGCCGCAAAAAAAGCCGGCGTCGGGCCGGAATACGCGGTGGCGCCTCTCTCCGGGCTTTGGTGGTGCGAGGGAACCGCCGGGTTCAACATGGAGAGAAGGGACTTCTGGCGCTGGACGATGATGATCGCCCAGCCTCCTCACATCGAGCGCGGGATGGTGGACGCGCCGCGGTTTCGGAACTGGTGCGCAAGGGCAAAAACGGGCTGTGGGACCGCCTCCGGCTGGAGGTCCTGGAGGAGGGGACCTGCGTCCAGACCCTGCACGTCGGTCCGTACAGCGAGGAAGGCCCCGCGGTGGCCGCCATACACGAATTCGCGCTGGCAAACGGATGCACCCTCAGAGGCCGCCACCACGAAATATATCTCAGCGACCCGCGCCGGACCGCCCCGGAAAAGCTCAAAACCATTTTGCGGCAGCCGGTGTCCCGATAAGACCTTGGTTGGTAGAGAAAAAATGAAAAAGGGGAATGAAATGCTGAAACACATCGTGTTCGTGAAGTTCAAGAAAAGCACCGCCGAAAGCGATATCGCCACGTTGGAAAAAGGCCTGGCGGGGCTTCCCCCGGTCATCGCGGAAATAAAAGAGTTCCAGTTCGGCCGGGACGTCGTCCGTTCGGAAAGATCCTACGACCTGGCGCTCATCGGTACATTCGAGAACCGGGACGCGTTGGAACGATACCGGGTGCACCCGGACCACCAGGCGGTTTCCAAAAAGATAAAAGAAATCGCCGAGAGCGTGGTGGTGGTCGATTTCGAGTGTTAGGCGACCGGCGGCGTCTTGTGAGGGCCTATATCTCAGCAAGCCGGCGCCCGGAAACCGCTGCAAGTCATTGAAACGGGTGGGCACGAAAACGGCGTGCTCACCCACGACTCATTCCATGCCCAGCTCACGCTTGACCTGCTCCCAGGGCACACAATCTCTTCCTCGCCGTTTTCGATGCGGACAATGGCCTTCCGGGCCTCCTCCAGATCGATCTTGTCTTCCAGAATTTCCAGCGTCTCGACATCTTCCATAAGAACCACCGTCTCGAGGGCTTTGCCCTGCCGTGTGAGCACTACGCGCTCTTTAACACGTGTAATGAAACCTCACGCATCCTGCGGGAGGTAGTCGGATTCGCGGATCTTTCCTTTAAAAACCCGGTGCTTGTACGCGGTGTAGACCAGGATCACGGGCAACAGCACCAGGGTCACGATCAGCATGAACCACAGCGTTTCCGGCGATGCCGCCGCCTCCTGGACGGTGACCGGCGAAGAGATCACGTTGGGGATCATGTACGGGTACATGCCCGCCGACAGCCCGACGAACGAAAAGAGGATCACGGCGATGTTCCAGAGAAACGGAGCGACCTCCGATCTGCGGTACAGCGCCCTGAAGTACATGAAAAATGAAATGATGGTCAGCCCCACGAAAAGCGGAATGAGGGTATTGCCCGGAAACGTCGTCAGCCGTTCCACCAGGTGAGGCTGGTTCCTGACCGTCCAGATGTGGACCGCCACCGAAATCACCAGGGTAAGGAAGGAAACCCTCCATGCGGCGCGGAAGCTTTTCCGCTGCACCGTTCCGTCCGTTTTCATGATCAGGAAATTGGCCCCCAGCATCATGTAGCCGCAGACCACGCCGACGGTTACCAGTAGGGAGTAGGGATGGAAAAAACCGAGGACCCGGCCGGTAAATCGCTCCCCGATGATGTCCAGCCCGCCCAGCAGTCCGCCCAGGGCAAGCCCCTGCGCCACCGCGATCAGCAGGCTTCCCAGCCCGAACGATATCCCCCAGAAATGGCGGTGCGTGACGGAGTTTTCCCGGAACTCGAAGGAAACGCCCCGGAAGACAAGCCCGAAGAGCATGAGCAGGATGGGCACGTAGAGCGAGGAAAGCACCAGGCTGTAGAACAGGGGGAAGGCCCCGAAGAGCATTCCTCCCAGCAGCACCAGCCAGGTTTGGTTGTCGTGCCATATTCCGGACAGGGTGGCCATCAGGAGGCTGCGTTCGTTGTCGTCCCGTGAGAAGAGCGAAATAATGCCCACCCCGAGATCGAATCCGTCGGCCACGGCGTAGTAGAGCAGGAAAAAGGCTATCAGAAAAAGCCATATGTCAGGAAGATATGCTTCCACCGAACTATCCTTTCGGTTCTGGTCCCTTTGCCAGGATGCGGGCCCCGAAGAAGAGAAAAAGCGCGAAAAGGAGCGGGTAGACGAACGAGAAGACCGCCAGCGAAGTCCCGACGGTATGGGCCGGGATCATGGACGCGGATTCGTCGGTCCGAAGAAGTCCGTAAAGGATCCAGGGCTGCCGGCCTATTTCGCGGGTGATCCACCCGGCCTCCATCGCCACGTAGCTCAACGGGATCGCGGCGATCCAGGCCCCGAGAAGGTGTCTGCGGGCCGTGATCCGGTCCGGGGCGAGCTGCCCCCGGTACCAGGCCCACATGGTCCACAGCATCAGGAAAAGGAGCAGAAAACCGGCCAGGAGCATTACCCGGAAGGCATAAAACGGGATCAGCACGGGGGGCTGATCTCTTACCGGAAACTCCCGGAGCCCCTTCACCTGCCCGGTAAGGGAGTCGGTGGCGATGATGCTCAGAGCGTTGGGGATGGTGATTTCCCAGTCATTTTGCTGCTTTTGGGGATCGGGCCAGGCAAGCATTTTCCAGGGCGCGCCCTCGCCGGGCGGGTTGGTCTGCCAATGGGCTTCGATGGCCGCAAGCTTCGCCGGCTGGTGCCGGTAGACGGATTTTCCCGAACCGTCTCCCAGGTAGACCTGGAGCGGGGTGATCAGTACGGCGCAGACGGCGGCCAGTTTGAAGGTGCGGCTGAAAAACGAAACCTCCCGGCCCTTGAGAATGTACCAGGCGCTGATGCCGCCCAGCACGAACAGGGAGATTTCGACCGCGGCCACCCACATGTGCGACACCCCCCAGGGCATGTCGGGGTTGAACACCGCATGGAAAGAACTGGTGATGACGAATTTGCCTTCCTTGAAGTAACCGCCGGTGGGGGTGTGCATCCAGGAATTGGCCACCATGATCCAGAAAGCGGACAGGGAGCCCCCCACGGCCACCATCAGGGTCGAAAAGAAGTGCATGCGCGGCGACACCCGCTTCCAGCCGAGCATCATAATGCCGAAGAACGTGGCTTCCAGCATGAAGGCCATCGCCGCTTCGAAACCGAGCATGTGGCCGAAGAAATCGCCGCCGGCTATGGAGAACAGCCCCCAGTTGGTCCCGAACTGGAACTCCATGGGGATGCCGCTCACCACGCCCACCGTGAAATTGAGCAAAAAGAGCTTGCTCCAGAATCGGCAATGGCGGTAATAGACCTCATCGCCGGTCTTGAGCCACAGGGCTTCCATGATCACCAGGAAGATGCTCAGGCCGATGGTGAGCACGGGCCACAGGATGTGGAACATGGCCGTGAGCCCGAACTGGAGGCGCGACAAATTGATGTAGTCCGAAAAGAAGTCCATGGTGTTTTCCCGTTTTCCTCCCCCTCCCAGCCCCTGCCGCCACGGGACGAAGAGCAACGGCGTGCCCCCCGATCGCGGCCTCGTGCCGGGATGCCGGAAGGTCCAAGTTTCCGGCTGCGAAGCGAGACTGGAGCTGATAATATGGAATTTCGCGTAAGTTAGGAACTCTTTAATGAAAATACCAGGGTCCGGAAGCCGGTTAAGAACCTGCCGGGCCGGAAAATAAGCCGGTTTGAGAGCGATGAAAACCATTAGTGAAAATTCGATCGGGGTGTTCGATTCGGGTGTGGGCGGCCTGACGGTGGTGCGTGCCCTGATGGAAAGACTGCCGTTTGAGAATATCGTCTATTTCGGCGACACCGCGCGCGTTCCCTACGGGGTAAAATCGGTGGAGACCATCCGCCGGTTCGCTCGCGAAATTACAGAATTCCTCCTGGGCAAGCAGGTAAAACTGCTGATCGTGGCCTGCAATACCATGGCGGCCGTCGCACGGGAAGAGATCACCGGGCTGTCCTCGGTGCCGGTGCTGAACGTGATCGAAGCGGGGGCCGCGGCGGCGGCGGCGGCCACGAAAAAGAAATACGTGGGGGTCATCGGC
>LUZZ01000309.1 GCA_001603845.1 Syntrophobacterales bacterium Delta_01
CCACCACCACGGTGAGGATGATGAAAATCCGCTGCTTCCACAGGGAATCCGAGCCGGCAAACACGCTGAAGGCACCGCCCGGATTTCGTACGTGGACCAGGTTGAGAAGCCCGGGGAAGACCGCTTTGCCGGTGCCGAGCGGCAGAGCGGAAGCCACCATGTACTTGGTGAGCTGGTCGGACAAAATCAGCAGCGCCGTGAAGATAAAATACGAATAGTAGCTGCCGAAATTTATCCCGGATTTGAGAACGCCCGTTTTGGCCGCCATGTTTCAGCTCCCTGCCAGCACGGCGTGGCACCGGTCGCACACCTGCGGAAAATCGGCGAACTGGCCCACCTTTTCCGAACGGACCCAGCAGCGCTCGCATTTTTCTCCGGATGCGCTTTCCACCAGGACCTTGATCCCCGGAAGGTCGATCCCCTCGAAGACCCCCTCCAGGTTTTCCGCCGGTTCGATGGAAACCTGCGACACGATGAACACCGTCCTGAAAAGCTCGGTCTCCCGCCCGAACTCCGCCTGAAGTTCGGCGGGCAGGGCCAGGCGCACCCTGGCGTCCAGGGGATGGCCGATCACCTTGTCTTTCCGGGCGGTTTCGAGCGCCCGCAGCACTTCGTTTCTGATCGCCAGGATCTTTTGCCAGCGCGCGTTCAGAGCATCGTCCCGGTACGTCGCGTCGGCTTGCGGGAAAAGCTCCATGTGCACGGACGGGCTGGAATGCCCCGGCATGTTGAGCCACGCTTCTTCGGCGGTAAACGACAGGATGGGGGCCATGAGTTTCAGGAGCGTTTCCAGGATGGTGCGAATCACGGTCTGGGCCGATTTCCTGGCGAGGCTCGCCGCCGGAGCGGTGTACAGCCGGTCCTTTAGAATATCCAGGTAGAACGCGCTGAGGTCCACCACGCAGTAGTTGTGCAGGGCGTGGTAGATGCGGTGGAACTCGAACCGGTCATATGCCTGGCGGACCCGTTCGATCAGCTCCTGGAGCTGGAGCAGGGCGAAGCGGTCCATCTCGTCCATTTCGGCGTAGGGGACCGTGTCCCGCGCGGCGTCGAAATCGTAGAGATTTCCCAGCAGGAACCGGCAGGTGTTGCGAATCCTGCGGTAGGCTTCGCTGAGCCGTTTCAGGATATCCTGGGAGATGCGGATATCGTCGCGGTAGTCCTCGGCGGAAACCCACAGGCGAATGATTTCAGCTCCGTACTGCTTGATGATCTGCTCCGGCGCGATGACGTTTCCCAGTGACTTGGACATCTTGTACCCCTGGCCGTCCACCACGAAGCCGTGGGTGAGCACGGTTTTGTACGGGGTCGTGCCCCGCGTCCCCACCGACGTGAGCAGCGAGGAATGAAACCACCCGCGGTGCTGGTCGCTTCCTTCGAGGTACAGGTCCGCCGGCGTGCGGAGATAGGACCGGCCTTCCAGGACCGCCGCGTGGGACACGCCCGAGTCGAACCATACGTCCAGGATGTCCATTTCCTTTTCCAGGTTTCGCCCTCCACACCCCGGGCACACCTGGCCCTCAGGCAGCAGCTCCTCCGTGGGGTGGGAAAACCATGCGTCGGCCCCTTCTTTTTCGAAAAGGGCCACTATGTGGTCGAAGACTTCCTTCGAGGTGATATAAGTCCCGCAGTCCGGGCACCGGAACACGGTGATGGGCACGCCCCAGGACCTTTGCCTGGAGATGCACCAGTCGGGCCGGTTGGCCACCATGTTGTAGATGCGGTCCCTGCCCCAGCCGGGCACCCACTGCACCCGGTCGATCCAGTCCAGGGCCTTGGCGCGCAGGTCGTTTTTGTCCATCGAAATGAACCACTGCGGCGTGGCGCGAAAGATGACGGGTTTTTTGCACCGCCAGCAGTGCGGGTAGCTGTGGACGATATCGCCCTGATGGAGCAGCGCGCCCACCTCGGCCAGCTTGGCCGCAACCGCCGGGTTGGCGTCGAAGACGAACTGGCCGGCGAAAAACGGGGTATCCTTGGTAAACCGGCCCGAATCGTCCACGGGGGAGTAAACGTCGAGGCCGTATTCGAGCGCCATGTCGTAGTCTTCGCGACCGTGCCCGGGGGCCGTGTGCACCGCCCCGGTCCCGGTGTCCAGGGTGACGTGCTTCCCCAGGACGATCACCGAATTGCGGTCCAGGAAGGGATGACGGGCGTTGAGCCCGCTCAGCTCACCGGCCTCGAAAGAGCGCAGGACCTCGTAGTCCTCCACTTTCGCCACCTGCATCACGTTTTCCATAAGCCCGCGGGCGAGAATCCATATTTCATCCCCCGCCCGGACGGCCACGTACTCGAAATCGGGGTGCAGGGTGATCGCCATGTTGGCCGGGATGGTCCACGGAGTGGTGGTCCAGATGAGGACAAACACGGGCTTTCCGGCAAGTTCCGGAAACTTCGATTTGCTCTCATCCGAAAGGGGAAATTTCACATAAATGGACGGCGATTTGTGGTCGTGGTACTCCACCTCGGCTTCCGCCAGGGCCGTCATGCAGCTCGCGCACCAGTAGATCGGCTTCTTGCTCCGGATCACGCTTCCGGTCTGGAAAAACCGCCCCAGCTCCCGCGCGATGGCCGCCTCGTAGCCGTAGGACATCGTAAGGTAGGGGTGGTTCCATTCGCCGAGGACCCCCAGCCGCTTGAATTCGTTTCGCTGAACGTCGATGAACCGCTCGGCGTACTTGCGGCAGTGCTGCCGGATCTGGGCAAGGGTCATGGACGCCTTTTTCTTCCCCAGTTCCTTGTCCACCTGGTGCTCGATGGGCAGCCCGTGGCAGTCCCACCCCGGAACGTAGCCGGCGTCCATGCCGCTCATCTGGCGCGACTTGATGATCATGTCCTTCAGGATCTTGTTGAGAGCCGTGCCCAGGTGAATGTTGCCGTTGGCGTAGGGCGGCCCGTCGTGGAGAACGTAGCGCGGGCGGCCTTCGCTCATCCGGCGAATGCGTTCGTATAGGCCCATTTCCTCCCATGCCTTCAGCAGTTCGGGCTCCCGGGCGGCCAGGTTGGCCCTCATCGGGAAATCGGTACGGGGAAGATTGAGCGTGTCTTTGAAATCCATTGAGGTCTCCGGCAGATCAGTTTCTTTTCAAAAAAGAGGAAACACAAAAAATCGAGTCCCACAGATATCCGGCCGATATGTATCGCTTTTTATCATAACCCAAAAACCGCATCCTGCCCTGTCCCAAAACAGGGCAAAAGTAAACCATCTTCTTAACACACCACCTGCCACAAGCTCAAGGAAACTTGCGGCCCGGCCGGCCGGCGTGCCGTACCGAAAATTTTTGTCCCCAAAAATGAAAGCCCTTTCGAACCCGGAGGTTACTCCTCCCCTTCCGCTCGATTTTACAGCGGTTACAGGAGCGAGTGGGTAGCCCGGCTGTACATTTTCTACCCGCCCAAATCCCCCTGTACAGGCGAATCCCCCTTGTCTATGAAGATGAGTGTGAGATCGGGAAGCAAAAAAGCCGGCGGCGTGCCGGGCGGAACAAAACATACAAAAAAGAAGGTGCCGCGAACGGGTTTCGGCCCGCTCCCGCGCCCCCCGGAGGGGGCGGTTTTCCGGAAGGGATCGCGATTGGCTTCATCTGAGTGGAGGTGTGATCGAATGAAAAAAATAGGTCTGCTGACCCTGATATTTATCCTGTACCTGGTGCCCGGCGTGGCCACGGCAGGCACCATACTGGCAACGATGCCCTGGTAAGCCGTCCCCGGTTTCCGGCCCGCTCCGGCAAAGCCCGCGGGCCGCAACCGGCAACTCGTAACCGGTACCTCGCTCACACGTTGAACCGAAAATTTATGACGTCGCCGTCTTTTACGGGGTAGGTTTTGCCCTCCAGCCTCACGGCCCCCAGCTTGCGCGCGGCGGCGTAGTCTCCGGCCTTGCTCAGGTCGTCGAAGGCGACCACCTCGGCCCGGATAAAACCCCGCTGGATGTCCGAGTGGATGGCCCCGGCCGCTTCCATGGCGGGGGTGTCCCGCGGGATGGTCCATGCCTTGACTTCATCTTCTCCGACCGTCAAAAAACTGATCCTGTCCAGGAGAGCGAACGATCCCCGAATGGCGCGGTCCAGCGCCGACTCGGCAATGCCGAAATCCTGCATGAACGAGGCCGCCTCCTCTTCGGTGAGCTGGGCCAGCTCCATTTCCAGCTTGCCGCGAACCACGATGGCCCGCTCCCCCTCCAGCGCCGGGGGCAGGGAATCGTCTTCGTCCGCGTTGTTGACGATAACCAGGAGGGGCTTGGCCGACAGGAAAGTGTAGCCCCTGAGTTCCGGCGCCGCGGCAAGTTCCGGGCGGGTGCGCAACTGGTTTTCCGCATTGAGCACCTTGAGGCACTCATCCAGGAGTTCCTTTTCCGCCCCCGCCGGCTTTTTGCCCCGCTTGAGTTCGGCTTCCAGCTTTTCCAGCCGCTTTTCGACGGTGGCAAGATCGGCGATCAAAAACTCGTCCTCCAGGTCCCGCAGGTCCCCCACTGGGTCCGGGGCGCCGAGCACCGCGTCGTGGAAATTTCTCACAACCATGAGGAACGCTTCCATGGGGCGCATGTGGGTGAGCAGCAGCGACATGTAATCGCGCTTGTTGTCCGCTATGCCCGATACGCCCTGGAGGTCCATGTAGGTGATTTGTGCGTGGGTGGTTTTCTTCGGTTTGTACAGGGCGCTCAGCCACTCCACCCTGGGGTCGGGCACCGGCACCACTCCCAGCGCCGGCACGACGTTTCCGCCCGGCGGGGCCGTCTCCCCCGCGCGCCTGGTGAGAGCGTTGAAAACGGTGGTCTTCCCGGACCGGCCCAATCCGACGATTCCAAGTTTCATAATCAATCCCCGAAAACGAAATGAACTTCAGTTGACGGGGAATGTATGCTTTCGGGACGAATTTGAAAAGGATAAAACGGGTTGCGGGTTGTGTGGGATGGCGGGCGGCGGGCTACCCCGGTTGCCGGTTCTGGCCGGTGGGGAATCCCGGTTTTGCCGGCTGCCGATTTGTGAGGCGACGGAATCTCGGTTCGGGGGTCGCAGATTACCGTTTTGGAGGATGTATAACGGCGGTTCCCGGACTCCATGGGCCGTTGCTCAAAGCATTTATTTATAGGTTACGCAGGTTTACGCTGGTTCCCAAGCTCCCGCTCGGGAACCCCTCATCCGGAAGCTCCGGCTTCCGATCCGAAACGCGGCGGGAAGCCGGGATTCAGAAACCGGCAACCCTCAACGCGCAATTGGCAACTCGCAACCCCGTCCTATTTCTCGGTTTTCTTGCTGAGCTTGATGGTGAAATCCTGCGGGTACCTTTTCCTGGCCTTCCGGTCCCAGATCTCCTGCTGAATCACGAGGCGGTCGTTGAGGATCTGGGTGATCACGCCGCTGCGGTCCCCGGCCGGCGTCCCCACGGATACGATGTACCCCTTGCCGGTGGAATCCTCGATCACCGCCTTGCGGCCGAGGCTTCCCCAGGTGATCGCCCGGAGCCCCCGTTCGATCTCACTGAGCGTCATCTTCTGAAGCGGCGTGAGGGGCCTTGTGGTGGGGTTCGGTTCTTCGTCGGAGCGGCCCGGGGTTTCCGGCGTAATGAACGGCACGAACGGATCCAGCGCTTTTATGGGATAAAAGGTGAAATTTTCGGACATAAGCGCCGATGCGGTTTTCTGGACGAAGGGAGCATACTCCGAAGAATAGGCCGCACCGGACGCTTCCGCGGAAGCGGCGCCGGCCGGCTTGTGCGCCTGGAGGTTCGGCGAGGCCGTGCTGCCCTGGAGCGGCGCGGGCGGCTGCGGCGAAACGTCCGGCGTTGCCGGGGCGGCGGCAGGAGGCGGCGGTACCGGAGCGGCGACCTGCGCCTGTGCCGGCAGGGCAAAAATCCCCATCGCCAGCGCGGCAAAAAGCGCCAGGATCAGGCAATGAGCATTCGCGCCCGCTGCCCCGAGGCGCCCGTTGTGCTTCCGGTCATGAGCTTTTCTTCTTTCAACCCGGTTCATGGCCTCCCCCCTCGAATCTGTCCGTGGATAATCAAGTGATTTTAGCGCGCTATCATTGCATTATTGTTAAGCAATCGCAACCGTTCTTTTTTATCGTGCGGCGGGAGTTGTCGGGGTTTTGGCCCCGCCGTGCTCCGTCCCCCTACAAGGTCGGGCTGATCTTTTCCCCCTTCAGTAGTTCCGTGCGTAAATTGTCCAGCATCTGCCGCCGTGAATAACCCGGATAAATTTCCACCACCTTGTCGAACGCGGCTATGGCATCCTGGGACTGGTTCGTCCCGGCGAGAAAAAATCCCAGTCCCAGCCAGCCTCTGGCATTTTGAGGATC
>LUZZ01000310.1 GCA_001603845.1 Syntrophobacterales bacterium Delta_01
TCTCCGTGTTCCCCCCTTCACTGCCTTCCTCTGCACTCCCGTCACCTGCCTCGCGCTGCCGGTGCGGTGGAAAAAATGCACAAACCAGCCGTTTTCATTATTTTTTTACTTTCACAAATAATTAAAGCTGGTATACTAATGACGCCGGAAAATGAGTATGTCTATTTCATAAAAGATGGTGCTATTACACGATTTTTCTGCGGTTTGACTTGCCTGGCCCCTCGTCCTTTCTGTGTAAATCTCGCCACCAGCCTCGCTTCCTTTTGCCATTTTCGCCCTGATCCGGCAATTTTCTCAATGTTCTGCCGTTGTTACGGCGAAAATACTTCTTATCATACATACTGCAGCGTCCCCGGTACGGGGGCTGTCCCGGGGCGCACCGTGCAGGAAGGGAACCGGGAGGGGCATAGAAGATGAAGATCAAATACTGCAAGAAGTACGAGAAGTACGTTAGTCAGCAACATTGTGAATTTTTTAATGACGGTAATTGCTGCGAATTCTACAGTCCGATGCGCTGGTCGAGCATCAAGGACCTGCTCCAGGACGAGGACAGGCCCAAATGGGATGCGAACGCGATCATCAAACCCTTCCAGTGCAGCCTGATGAACCGCGAGGTTCTCAACCAGAGGAACCGGGCCCGCCGCACCGGGAAGCGGGTGGGAGTTCCGTACTGATCTGTTGAGGCCGCTTTTCGGGGTTTTGTTTTGCGGGGTATGCACAATCCGCTCCGGGTAATGGGTTGTGCGCATCGGAGCTGTTCGTTTGTCCCCTCTCTTCGGCCATTGATGGACTTCGGCCCTCGTGGTATACAGAAACATCGGACAAACCCGAGGTCACTGACCCGGACCCGCTCCGGATTACCGGATTACTCTACCCCGAAAGCGAGCCTGAATCATGTTCAAAAAACTGCTGGTTGCCAACCGGGGCGAGATCGCCATACGCATCATGCGTTCCGCCCAGGAACTTGGGATAAAAACGGTCGCCGTCTACGAAGAGACGGACAGAGATTCGATGCACATCATGCGCGCCGATGAAGCGATCTGCCTGGGGACCGGTCCTCGGCGCGACTACCTCAACATCGACCGCATCATCCAGGCGGCGCAAAGCGCGCAGGCCGAGGCCATTCATCCGGGTTACGGATTCCTGGCCGAAAACCCCGCTTTTTCGCAACGGTGCACCGAAGCCGGACTGGTGTTCGTCGGCCCGCCGCCCCAGGTGATCATCGACATGGGCAGCAAGGTCATTGCCCGGCAGATCATGTCGGATGCTCAGATCCCGTCGATCCCCGGAACGGACATCCTCCCTCACGGAAAAGAGGGGGAGGATATTGCGGTGGCGTTTGCGGACAAGCACCGGTTTCCCATCATGGTGAAGGCGGTTGCCGGCGGCGGCGGGCGGGGCATCCGCGCGACCCAGAACATGGACGAACTGGTCAAGGCCCTCCAGTCGGCCCGGTCCGAGGCGAAGATGGCCTTCGGCAACGACGACATCTACCTGGAACGGGGCCTCACGAAACCTCGCCACGTCGAAGTGCAGGTCCTGGCCGACAACTTCGGCAACGTGGTGCACCTCGGCACCCGGAACTGCTCCATCCAGCGGCGGCACCAGAAGATGATCGAAATCGCCCCGGCCTCCCTGCCCGAAGACCTGAGCGGGGCGATATGCGAAACCGCCGTGCGGGCCACCCGCGCCTGCAAATACGTGAACGCCGGTACCGTCGAGTTCCTCCTCGACCAGGATGACAACTTCTACTTTCTGGAAGTCAACACCCGTATCCAGGTCGAGCACACCGTAACCGAGGTGATAACGGGCATCGACATCGTGCGGGAACAGATCAGGGTGGCGGCCGGCGAGCGTCTTTCCATGGACCAGAAGGACATCACTTTCCGGGGGACGGCAATCGAGCTGCGGGTGACCGCCGAGGACCCCAAAAGCGGCTTCGTCGCAAGCCCCGGCGTCATCGAGATCTACCAGTCTCCCGGCGGCCACGGCACGCGCGTGGACGGCGCGGTATACCAGGGCTACGAGATTCCCCGTTACTACGACTCCATGCTGGTAAAGCTCACCGTGTACGGGTTTACGTGGCGCGAAGCGGTGGACAGGCTTCACAGGGCGCTCGGCAACTTCCTGATCGCCGGCGTCAAGACCACCATTCCGTATTACAAGCAAATCGTTAAAGACCCCGATTTCATCGAGCAGAAGTTCGATACCTCGTATATAGAAACCCACCCGCAACTGCTGGAATACCAGGAGGAAGTACCGCCGATAGACAAGCTCGCAAACGTTGTGGCCGAGATCAACGCGCATGGTTACAATCCCTATGCGAGTTAGTGGGAATTCCCGTACGGGTGCGGGGCTTGGCGTTGCGACTTTTGCGCCGCAAGCCCGATACCTGCCCTATGCAAGCCGAAGCTGACAGGAGTATCAAAAGTGACCAGCCGCGAACGGGCAACACCAGCCATGTCGAGCGCAGAAATCCTCGATTTTCTGAGGAACACTCCGGGGATTTTTCTCACCAATAACGAACGTGACGTATCGCAGTCGGATTTCAAGTGCCGGATCATGCCCCGCACGACGCTCAAGGCCGCCCCCTACCGGGACGCGGCCGGCTACTTCGCCTTCGAAATCGTGGGCGGAGCCACCGTGCATCTCGATCTCATGAAAAAGCAGATCAATCCGTTCGAAAAGCTCCGCCTGGTGCGCAAGGCCATGCCCAACACCCTCATCCAGGCGGTCTGCCGCGGCAGGAATCTTTTCGGCTACAGGCATTACCCGGATAACGTCATCGAGATGGCGATCAGCCTGTTTTCCAAATACGTGGACGTATGGAGGGTATACGACTTCCTGAACCACGTTCCCAACCTGCTCACCGTGGCCAACGCGGTGAAGAAGGCGGGCAAACTCCTGATGCCCTGCATGTGCTTCAGCACCGGTTACGGCCATACCGACGAATTTTACCTGGGCAAAGCCGAACAGATCGTCTCCGCCCTGGGCGAAGACATCATCCTGTGCATCAAGAACCACTCGTCCATCGGGTCGCCCAAGCGAATCGCCGAACTGGTGCGGACGATTCGCAAGCGCTACCCCGAAATCCTCATCGCCTACCACGGCCACAATGTGGACGGAAACGACCTGGCCCGGATGATCGCCGCCGTACAGGAAGGGGTAAAGATCGTCGAGGTGTCCGACCACGGCTACGGCGGCACCTACAGCCAGGCGCCGGCCCTCAGCTTCGTGCAAACCCTGCACGCCTATGGATTCAAGACGCCGGGGCTCAAAATCATCCCCATGCTGGATACCTCCGACATGCTGCGGCGCGAACGCCGCCTCTACGAGAGGTTCGAAAGTCCGTTCCGGGGCTTCGACCCGACAGTAAAGCGGCACATGCTGCCCGGCGGCGCGGCGAGCCTGGCGCTGGAGCAGGCGGACATGGCGGGGTTGCTGGAACGGGCCCACGAGGTGTTCAGCGAACTGATCGAAGTCCGCAAGGAGATGGGAAACATCTGGATGGTGACCCCCGGAAGCCAGATCCTGTGGTCCACCGCCCTCAGCAACGTCCTGCACGGACGATATGAAAGGCCCTCCGACGATCTCAAGCGCCTTCTGCTCGGCCGCTACGGCCCCTTCCCGTTCTACGACCCGCACGAGTGGATTTTGCACAAGGTGCTCCAGCCCGGCAGGGCCGACAAGCGGTGGGAGGAAATCCTGGCCGACGAAGCGGGCATGCCGGAAATTCCGGACGAAGATCTTACCGCCAAGCGTCTCCACCTGGAAGCACAGCTCAAAAGGCCGGTAACCGAAGACGAGCTGTGTCTCTACCTCCAGTTTCCCCATGACGCGCTCGAATTTTTCAAATTCGAAGACAAGTTCGGGAAAACCTGGCTCCTTCCGCCGGAAGTCTGGTTCCACAAAGGGGGATTTTCCGACGGAACGAAAATCACCTTTGCGGACGAAGTGGGCAAGACGCACCACATCGACGTGGTATCCACCAGGAAAATCGGCGACAGCGTGCACACGTCCCTGCTGGTCGACTACCATTTCCAGACCTACACTTCCAGGGTGGATCCCCGGTCTTCGGGCAAATAACCGGACGGACGGAACTTTCCCGTCCCTCTTGTGCCGGTTGCGTCGCTCGCTTTATGTCGTACACCCAATGCCCCGTCCGGTTTTTCCGGGCGGGGATTTTTCTTTACTTGTGAAGCGGATGCAAGTATCTGAGAACTGTTTTCGTTGCGGCCCGGAGTGCGACTCCGGGCTTTCGAGCGTTGATTTCGAGTGCTTGTATGGACGCCCTGATCGATTTTTTCCTGAATCACCTCCTGGTTGAAAGAGGACTGAGTGCCAACACCCTGGACGCCTATTCGCGCGACCTGGGTTCCCTGGCCGCTTATTTGAAAAAATCCGGGACCTCCCGCTGGGAGGACGTTTCCCATGAACATATCAGTGGGTATATTCAAAGCCTGGGGCCCGGGTTTTCGCCGCGTTCCCGCTCGCGCCGGCTTGCCGCTTTCCGCTCTTTCTTCAAGTTTTTGGAAAAAACGCAGCGCATCCGCGGCAATCCGGCCGCCTTGGTGCGATTTCCCAAGTTGAGCCCCCAGCTGCCCAAGGTGCTGGGGACCTCGGAGATCGAAGCTCTGCTGGATCGGCCCGACCCGGCCACGCCCTTGGGCGGCAGGGACAAGGCGATGCTGGAGCTGTTCTACGCATGCGGGCTGCGGGTCAGTGAACTTTCGGCCCTCAAGGTGAGCCAGGTTTTTCTGGAACCCGGCTACCTGCTGGTGGTCGGCAAGGGAGACAAGGAGCGGTTGGTCCCCATGGGCGAGAACGCATCGGAGGCGCTCAAGGCCTATTTTCGGGACGGCCGCCCCATTTTGCTCAAGAAGGGGTTCGCGGCCGAGGTGTTCCTGAACGCCAGGGGAGGGAGACTCTCCCGGCAGGGTTTGTGGAAGATCATCAAGGCCCATGCCCTGCAGGCCGGAATTACCCGGAACATCACTCCGCACATGCTGCGGCATTCCTTTGCGACCCATCTGCTGGAAAACGGGGCCGACCTGCGCGCACTCCAGGTGATGCTGGGCCACTCCGACATATCGACCACCCAGATATACACGCATGTCGCCAGGGAGCGATTGAAGGAAATTCATCGCAAATTCCATCCCCGGCCCTGAGAGGTTCGAAACCGCGCCTATGGAAGTCATCACCACTCATATCAATGCCGACTTCGACGCCATGGGGTCCATGATTGCGGCGAGGAAGCTCTACCCGAAGGCCGTCCTGGTGTTTCCCGGTTCGCAGGAACGCACCCTGCGGGAATTTTTCATCAATTCGACGGTCTACATTTACGGCTTCAAGCGGCTGCGCGACATCAACGTCTCCAAGGTGACCCGGCTGGTCCTGGTGGACACCAGGCAGGCGTCCCGTATCGGCAAGTTCGTCGAGATATTGGACAAACCGGGGCTCGAAGTCCACATCTACGACCACCATCCGGACTCGGACGAAGACATCCCCGGTACGCAATCCGTGATCAGGCCCGTAGGATCGACGGTCACCCTGCTCACCAAGATCCTGCGGGAACGCAACATCGCCATCGACGCCGAGGAAGCGACCATCATGAGCCTCGGCATCTTCGAGGATACGGGCTCTTTTACCTTCAACAGCACGACGCCCGAGGATTTCGAAGCCGCCGCCTACCTGCTCCGCTCGGGGGCCGACCTGAACGCCGTATCGGATATGGTCACCCAGGAGCTTACGGCCGAACAGATCAGCCTGTTGAACGAACTGATCCTCTCGGCTCACAAATACACCATCCAGGGCGTGGACGTTTGTGTCACCTCCATTTCCATCGACAAATACGTGGGCGATTTCGCGGTCCTGGTGCACAAGCTCCGGGACATCGAAAACCTGGACGTGGTTTTTGCGCTGGCGCGCATGGAAGACCGTATCTACCTGGTGGCGCGCAGCCGGATCCCCGAAGTCAACGTGGGTACGGTGGCCTCGCAGTTCGGCGGAGGCGGGCACCCCACCGCCGCATCGGCGAGCATCAAGGATTTGACGCTGGTCCAAACCGAGTCCAAGCTGCTGGATGTCCTGAGAAGCCACGTACACCCTTATCCCACGGCCGAAAACCTGATGACCAGCCCCGCCATTTTCACGGAGCCGGACCTGTCGATGGGCGAGGCCGAACTTACCATGGTGCGGTACAACATCAACGCCATGCCGGTGCTCGAAAACGGCGCCATCATCGGGCTCATAACGCGCCAGGTACTGGAAAAGGCCGTTTTCCACGGCCTGGAACAGCACACGGTGCGCGAATTCATGAATTCCGATTTCCCCATGGTCTCTCCCACGGCCACCATGCTGGAAATCCAGACCCACCTGGTTGAAAGGCACCAGCGCATCCTGCCCGTGGTGGAAAACGGGAAAGTCCTGGGGGTGATCACCCGGCGCGACCTTCTCGATTTCATGTTGGACGACCGCATCGGAGAACCCAGGGAGATCTTCGAGGAGACTTCCCTCGGCCACTGGTCGAAGCGCAAGAACATCCAGTCGGTCATTGCCGAGCAGCTTCCCAAGGACATTATCAACAAGCTCAAAGACCTGGGAAAGCGCGCCGAAACCCTCGGGTACAAGGCGTATGCCGTGGGCGGGTTCGTCCGCGACCTGCTGCTCCGGCGGCCCAACCTGGACATCGACATCGTGGTGGAGGGCAACGCCATCGAATTTGCGAAGTCCTTCGCCGAACATTACGGGATACAATACCGCCTCCACAAGAAATTCAATACCGCCATGCTCATCTTCCCGGACCAGCTTCGAGTGGATGTGGCATCGGCGCGCTTCGAGTATTACCAGCACCCGGCGGCCCTCCCCATCGTCGAATTCAGCTCGCTCAAGATGGACCTCTACCGGCGGGATTTCACCATCAACACACTCTCCATTTCCCTCAACCCGGACGAATTCGGGCACCTGATAGATTTTTTCAGCGGCCAGAGGGACATCAAGGAAAAGGTGATCCGGGTCCTCCACAATCTCAGCTTCGTCGAGGACCCCACGCGCATCCTGAGGGCCGTGCGGTTCGAACAGCGCTTCGGGTTCCGCATCGGCAAGCAGACCGCCGCCCTCATCCGCAACGCCGTCCGCATGGGCTTGATACAAAAGCTGGGCGGCAGGCGGTTTTTGCACGAAATCCAGCTCATCCTGGAAGAGGAAGACCCCATGCCGCCCCTGCGCAGGATGGCCGAATTCTCCGTCCTGCCCGCCCTGGCCGCGGGGCTGGTTTTCGACGGTAAGATGGAATCGCTATTCGAAAGGCTCAAGCAGGTGATCTCCTGGTACCGGTTGAGCTTTCTGGATGAGCCGCTCGACCGGTGGTGGGTCTACCTGCTGGCACTTTTTTCGAACCTTCCGCACGACGAGGTGGAGCAGGCCTGCGCCCGGCTGCTGCTGACCGGAGGGCGTGTCGAACGGATGCTCTGGACGTATGAGAACACGGGAAAGCTCCTGCGGGGGATGTTTGCCCGGACGGACCTCAAGCCGAGCGAAATCTACAGGGCGCTTCTCCCCTTCCAGCCCGAAGAACTCCTGTTCCTGATGGGAAAAGCGGAAAAAGAAGAGATCCGAAGGGCGGTGAGCCATTATTTCAACCGGTACCGAAACGTCCACACCGAACTCCGGGGAAAAGACCTCAAAGCGATGGGAGTCCCCCCCGGCCCCATCTATCGCCGGCTCCTGGACGAACTTTTGGACGCGCGGCTGAATTCCGAAGTGCGGAACCGCCAGCAAGAACTCGATTTCCTTCTCGCCAACCATCCCGAATTGGCGACCGACCCGGCCGCCGTAGCCTGCGCTCCCGGCCCGACGTGCTGATTTTCTCGTCTCCGCGCCCTCAAACACTACGCTGCTTCGCGGTTCAATTTGGCGCTGCGGCGGCGCACACGGCCTACGGAACCGGGAAAACCGGTGCAGCCTTCGGACCCGCGGGGCACTGCGGTTGTTTTTGGTGGAGGAATGATTCTAATACTGATATATCCGCGATATCCGCGAGGCTGAACATGCACCCGTCAGGAGCGACCGCCCCTTATGAATAATATGATCGCAACAGCGCTGCTCTACGTCGTGCCGCTGCTCTTCGCCGTGATTCTCCACGAAGTCGCGCACGGATGGGTGGCGGAAAAGCTCGGCGACCCCACGGCGAGGCTTATGGGCCGCATCACCCTGAACCCGCTGGTCCACATCGACCCCATCGGCACGATCGTACTTCCGGGAGTACTGCTGCTTACCGGCTCCCATTTCCTGTTCGGATGGGCCAAGCCGGTTCCGGTAAATTTCCAGAACCTGCGCGGCGGGCGCAAGGACATGGCGATGGTGGCCCTGTCCGGCCCGCTCACCAACTTTTTGCTGGCGGCAATCAGTTCCGTCATCTTCCGCATCACATTTTTCCATTTTTGGGATCCGGGCGGGGCCGATCCATCGTGGTACGTCTTTTTAAGGGAGCCGGTGCGCCAGATGGCGATCATCTCCGTGCAGTTCAACCTGGTGCTGATGGTGATCAACCTGCTGCCCATCCTGCCGCTCGACGGCGGCAGGATACTGGTCGGGATCGTCCCCCTGCGGGTCGCCCTGGCCCTCCAGCACCTCGAAAGATTCGGGCTCCTGATCGTGCTGCTATTGATCGGCACCGGATTGTGGAGTTATATAGTCGGTCCGGTTATAAGTTTTTTCTGGCGTTTCCTGATGTAGAAGCGCCGGTCGGCCTGGATTGCCGGCGGAAACCGGGGAAAGCCGGCCCCCGGAACTTGCCCCGCCGGAAGCTGATCCCATGAAAGGCGCCCTTCCCCAGCGGCGGTACGGCCGCAGAGAGGGACGATGCGCCCGCTGTCCAACAGAGGAGAATACCCGGAAATGGCGGAACGGAAGAGAATCTTGAGCGGCATGCGCCCCACGGGGCGCCTTCACCTTGGAAACCTCCACGGCGCGCTGGACAACTGGATTCAGCTCCAAAACCAGTATGAGTGCTTCTTCTTCGTGGCCGACTGGCATGCCCTGACCACCGATTACGCCTCACCGGGTGCCATCCGCGACAATTCCTGGGAAATGATCATGGACTGGCTCAGCGCCGGCCTTGACCCCGAGCTGTGCACGCCTTTCATCCAGTCCGAAATCAAGGAACATGCCGAGTTGTACCTGCTGCTGGCGATGCTCACCCCCCTGCCCTGGCTGGAACGCAACCCGACCTACAAGGAACAGCAGCAGCAGCTCGACCAGAAAGACCTGGCGACCTACGGGTTTCTGGGCTACCCGGTCCTGATGGCGGCGGACATCATCATCTACAGGGCCAACGGGGTGCCGGTGGGCAAGGACCAGTTGCCCCACGTCGAGCTGACACGGGAAATCGCCCGGCGGTTTAATTTTATGTACAACACCGAGGTTTTCCCCATTCCCGATCCGCTGCTGACCGAAGTCCCGGTCCTGCCGGGGACCGACGGCAGGAAAATGAGCAAGAGCTACGGCAATTGCATCTTCATCACCGAACCGGAGGAAAGCATCATCGACAAGATTTCCAAGATGATGACCGATCCGCAGCGAATCAGGCGAAACGATCCCGGGAACCCCGAGGTCTCCCCGGTGTTTGCGTATCATAAGTTGTATTCGTCACCGTCGGAGGTCGCGGACATCGCCGACGGGTGCCGAACGGCTCGAATCGGCTGCGTCGAATGCAAGAAGCGCCTGATGAAAAACGTGATCGCCAAACTGGCCCCCATTCGCGAAAGGCGGCTGCAGCTCGAAGCCAAGGCCAGCAAGGTGAGGGAAATCATCGAGGCCGGCAACGAAAAAGCCAGGCGCGAAGCGCGGGTCACCATGGAGCTCGTCCGCCGGGCGGTCGGGCTTGCCGATAACGGACATTGATGGATTTGGCGGAAATCCGGCTGCAAAAATTCCTCGCACAGGCGGGCGTAGCGTCCCGACGGGCCGCCGAGGAACTGGTCCGGCAGGGCCGTGTCGAAGTAAACCGTCGCAGGGCCGAAATCGGGTGCCGCGTGGACCCGGCCAGAGACGACATCCGGGTGGACGGCAAGCCGGTTTCGGCCGCAGAGGCCAAAGTTTATCTCGCGTTCTACAAGCCACGGGACTGCATCACCAGCACGCGCGACCCGCAGGGGCGGAAAACCGTGTTCGATTTTCTGCCGAAGTTTTCCTCGCGCCTCTTCCCGGTCGGGAGGCTGGACTACGACGCCGAAGGGCTCCTGCTGCTGACCAACGACGGGGAGCTCGCCAACCGCCTCCTGCATCCTCGCTATGGAATATCCAAGGTATATGAGGTAAAAGTAAAGGGACACCCGAACCCGGAAGCCCTTGAAAAGTTGAGATCCGGAATCGTGCTCGAAGAAGGCACCACTGCGCCCGCCGGGGTGGAACCCCTTCGGGCGCTTCCCAGGGCCGCATGGCTGCGGATCGTCCTCCACCAGGGTTGGAACCGCCAGATCAAACGCATGTGCGAAGCAGTCGGGCATCCGGTTTTAAAGATCAAACGCATCGCTTACGGTCCGGTGCGCCTGGGTAAACTCGCACCGGGCGATTTCCGCCATCTCGCACCCGACGAACTGGAACGTATCGGCTCGGACCGGATCTGAGAAGGAGCAATGGGCGCAATGAGAAGAGGGAGCGGTTATCCATACGGATCTCCCGGCTCTTTTTACCGGGGAAGCTCGGTCAGGCAAAAACCCCCTAAAAATCCCCGCCCGGTCTTCCTGGTGGTTGCCCTGGTAGTGGTTTTGGTTGCCGCCGGAGTCTTTGTGGCATTGAAACACAGCTCCGCATTCGCCATCTTTCCCAAAAAGCTCCTTGCCCTTCGTTTCCAGCACAACGGCCAGGAAGTGCTTCTGCTTCCGGACCAGCAGGCCATCATCAACCCGAGAGATTCCCTTCAGCTCGTTCAGGTAAGGACCGACGGCTGGCTCTCGTGGGGAACGCGCGTGGTCGCATCCGATGCCAACGTGAAGATCACGAGCGGCATGAACATCATCAAGGACCTTTTCCCGCAGGAGACTTTCGAAACGCCCAAGACGGTGGAACTGCGCGTACTCCTGTGGAACCGGCAGATCGGAAAGGTTTCGCTCCTGGTGCAGTTGGATGCCCGCGATTGGGTCCAGAGGGCGAACGCCACCTCCGATGTGGACAAGAAGATCGGCTTCCTGGAAAAAGCCCTTCACGAAAACGCCTCGAACATCCTGGTCAAGACCCAGTTGGCCGGCCTGTACGTCGATACCAAACAGTACGCCGACGCCATGCGGCTGTACCGCGAAATCGACAACTCCGGAAAATCCCGGAACATCTCCGAACGGCTCCTCCAGGTTTACCAGATCATGAACCGGGTGGACGACTCGCTTCGCGTCTATCTGGACCTTTTGAAGATCACGGACAACCAGGACCAGCAGCAAGTCTTCAAGGATTTTATGGCGTATCTTAAAAAGAAAAAACAAAAGGACGACGCCGAAAAATTTCTGGATAAACACCTCAACGATATCCCCCGCACTTTTCATCCGGCGGTCCTGGTCGCCATCGCCGAACTGAGCAGCGAAACCAAGAATTGGTCGCGCGCGGCGGCATCCTACGAACGGGCCATCAAGGCCGGAGTGAAGGATTCCGACGTCCTGTACAACCTGTTTGTTTCCTACAAACGGGACGGCAACACCGACAAGGCGCTGGACGCTCTCGAAAAATACGTGCAAAAAAACCCCAACGACACGGAAAGCGTGCTCCAGCTTGCCGAACTCTACGAAAAGAAAGGAAACCTCTCCCAGGCAAAGGCCGCCTACGAGGCTATTCTGCACAGAAATCCCCAGCATAAGGGGGCGCTCACCCACCTGGTGGCCATCCTGGAAAAGGGAAACGACAAGGCCGCCCTCCAGGCCGCCTATGAAAAGCTCGCCAGGATGCAGCCCAAAAACCGCACCCTTCAGCATAACCTGGCCGTCCTGTACTACGAGTCCAAGCAGTACGACAAGGCCATCGGCTGCTTCAAAACGGTGGCGGCGCTCGAACCCGGCGATCTCGAATCGCGCAGGTACATGCTGGACATTTACCGGAAGCTCCGAAACGAAAAAGGCGAGCTGGCGGTGCTCCAGGATCTGATTAAAATCGATTCCAAAAACGTCGCCTACCAGGACGCGCTGTTCAAATATTACGACGACAAAAAAGACTTCAAGGGCATGAACGCCTGTTTCAAGGCGGCATCGGAACAAAACCCCGATTCGGTGCGCCTCCACAACTACCTGCTGTACGCCGCCATGAAAATGGGCGACAAAAAAGCCGCCGCGCGCGAACTCGAACAGCTCGTGCGCCTGCAGCCCAAGGACAAAACGTACCTCCGCAAGGCCGCCGACCTCTACGAAGGCACCGGACAGTACTCCCTGGCCCTCAAAAAATTGGACATGCTCATCAAGGTCGATCCCAAGGACAAACAGGCCAAGGACGACTACCTGCGGCTCCGGATGCTGGCCATCAGCAAAAAGAATTAGGCCCGCCGCGGGGCAATATTGGGTATTGCGCTCGGCTCGTCTATCGGCTATAAAAACCCTGCGATCTTGCGACGGTCGTTTTACGGGCGGGTAACTCAGCGGTGAGAGTGCCATCCTCACACGGTGGAAGTCGGAGGTTCAAATCCTCTCCCGCCTATCTGAAAGAGATTCAGAGTAGAGCCGATTCTCCGGAGTCGGCTTTTTGTTTTTGGCGGCCGGCAAATTCGTGCAACCCTTGCCGATCGCTCTTTCACACGTAATGTCTTCCTCTCTCCCGGGTTTAAGGGGTTCCGGTGCGCCCAGCGGCATGTCGGCTTCTCAATAAAACGACAGCCGGACGAAGGCGCCGGTGATCCCCAAAACATCATGTTCCCTACCTTGCACATGAAGCAAAAATCACGGCACCGGTCTGCAAACCGGCGAGTATTTCTTAGTGCTGCATTTTGCATCTAAAACCGGCGTGTTCGAATACTCCCTACAGCTATTAGGGAGCGAAACTGTTTTAGGCATGAAAATACCCCCGGTTTTTTTGCGGTCCGGTTTCGATTTTTTTTATCATTGCTTCCGAGAATGCCGATCTAAGTCCTGACCAGGACAGATTCCCACGTTCCAGGAGTATTCGCGGTATTCGCCGACCGACATCCCGAGGTTTCCGATACAACAGGGGACAGGTCCCGGAAATGGCGCAATGATGAGTATCGGTGCAGTGGTGTAATCCATTAGCCGCTGCCTCCCGGAGACGGGTATTCACAGACTTCCAACCGGTTAACTGACATGGGTGAGGCACTGACTTCGATTCTTTAAACCAAAGAGGGAGATTATGCTCAAAAACATGAAAACAGGAACGAGAATTGATGTTGCGCTGTGGATCGTAACGGGCATTTTCCTAGCTGTCGCCGGAGTTGGCTACTACGGACTGAGCATGAATCAAAATGGTGCTTCCGGGATGGGGCCTGTTGTATGGGTCGGTGTGTTCGGCGCGATCGTCGCACGCGTGTTCGGCTACTTCCTCAAACGAAATGTAGTCCGCGCCATTAGGTCACTCAAAGCGGAAACGGAAACCGTGGTGAACGCCGTTGTCGCAGGCCAACTTGACATGCGCGGCGACCCGGAAGCTGTGGGGTCTGATTTCAGCGGTGTTGTCGATGCCTTCAACACGGCGCTCGACACGATGGGCAGACCGATTAAAGTGGTCAGCGGCTGCCTCAGGAAAATCAACGAGGGCGAGGTCCCCGAGAAGGTCACCCTGGAGTGCAAAGGCGACCTTGCTGAACTGAAGAACAGCCTCAACACCTGCATCGCCGGGTTCGAAGGGCTGGTGGAGTGCAACACCGTCCTGAAAAGGATGGCCGTAAACGACTACACCAAGAAGGTCGAAGGAAAGTACACAGGGCTCTTTGCTTCCCTTGCCGAAGCCACCGATCAGGTGCGTGACCGTTTGCTGGCGGTCACGCGGATGTTCACCCACCTGTCCATGGGCGATACCTCGGATCTGACCGAGTACGAGAAAATCGGAAAACGCAGCGATGAGGACCTCCTCATCCCGTCAGTTATCAAGTGCATGCAAAACATCCACCATTTGGTCGATGACGTGGCTATGCTCTCGAATGCCGCCATCGAAGGCGACCTGTCCGTGCGCGCGGACAGCAGCCGACACCATGGGGGCTACCTCACGATCGTCGAAGGAGTCAACAAGACCCTGGACGCGGTGGTCAATCCATTGAAAGTGGCGGCAAACTACGTGGAACAGATCAGCAAGGGAGAGCTTCCCGAAAAAATTACCGATGAATACAAAGGCGATTTTAACAAGATCAAGAACAACCTCAACGTGTTGGTCGACGCCATGGCGCAAATTACCACCACGGCCGAAGAAATAGCCGGCGGAAATCTCACGATCAAGGTGAAGGAACGCTCCGGCCAGGACAAGCTGATGAAAGCCTTGAGTGCCATGGTGGACAGGCTTTCCGAGGTCGTCGCGGAGATCCACGCGGTAAGCAAGCAGGCTCTGAACGGAAGCCAGGAAGTGAGCACGGGCGCTGAGCAGTTGTCCGAAGGAGCCAGCGAACAGGCATCTGCGGTGGAAGAAGTTTCCGCCTCCATAGAGCAGATGGGGGCCAACATCAAGCAGAATGCCGAAAACGCGATGCAGACCGAAAAAATCGCCATGAAGTCCGCCAATGATGCCAAAGACGGAGGAAAAGCGGTCAGCGATACGGTCACTGCAATGAAAGAGATTGCCGCAAAGATCTCCATCATCGAGGAGATAGCCCGCCAGACCAACCTGCTGGCCCTCAACGCGGCAATCGAAGCCGCACGGGCGGGCGAGCACGGAAAGGGTTTTGCGGTGGTAGCCTCGGAAGTGCGGAAGCTTGCCGAACGGAGCCAGGGCGCGGCTGCCGAAATCAGCGAGCTGTCCACCTCCAGTGTCGAAGTCGCCGAGCACGCCGGCCTTATGCTGCAAAGGATCGTCCCCGACATCCAGAAAACCGCCGAACTTGTCCAGGAAATCAGCGCGGCATGCAACGAGCAGAATTCCGGAGCGGACCAGATCAACAAGGCCATCCAGCAACTGGATCACGTCATCCAGCAAAACGCATCGGCCGCCGAGGAAATGGCCGCGACATCGGAGGAGTTGCAGAGCCAGGCGTCTCAACTCCAGAATACCGTCTCCTTTTTCAGGATCGGCAATCTCACCGAAAGCACACCTCTTGGCAGGGGGGAATCGTTTGTCGCAAAAGCGGCCTCCAAGGAGCGGAAGGGGTATTCGGCCTCCAGCAAACCACGGGAGTCCAAAACCTCCAGCGCCAGCGCCGGCTCCAAGCAGACGGTGCCGCTGCCCCCACTGGCCCGCAAGGCCGAGCAGGGCGGAATCTCTCTTGACCTGGGCGGCAATGGCGCAGCCGAGCTGGAAGACAGCGATTTCGAAAAATATTGAAAACCGGATCTGCTGGTAAGGATCCGTTCGTCTAAAACGCAAAAGACGGCATAAAAAACGCCGTGCGAGGCCGGGTTACCACTTCCATCGAAGGAGGCGGGCCCGGCCTTGTACGTTTTGACGACGGCTGAGAAAAGAGGGGGCCCATCGCTTCACCGGGGATGGTTCGAGGGGGAAAAATTAACAACTCATGACGCCGAAGCGGACAAAGACAAAGACGACGGATTTCCGCTCAAGGGCGCTACGGGAATGACGATGAGGAAGGTGCCACGTCATTTCGTAACGTCCCTCCCCTGCCTGGCCGCGATTCTCCCATGCCTCGGGGGGGACAAAGGGACGAACCTCACTGCGGCAACAGCCCCTAATGCAGTGCCCACCAGCATTTATTTTCGGACAAGTCCTTTGGACATAGGCGGCGAAAGAATCACGGGACGGAACCCGGACGTTCTCCAATCAGGCTCTGATCGGGACGGATCGTTTCCGGGTTTTAACGAGGGCGGGAAATAATCAGCAAATGATCGCTTCTGCAATCTGGTTCAGGGGCAAAACGCTGGATGCGCCCCCCAGTTTAATCGCTTCCTTGGGCATTCCAAAAACCACACAGCTCTTTTCATCCTGGGCTATCGTTCTGGCGCCTGCCTGCTTCATTTCCAGAAGGCCCCTGGCGCCGTCGTCTCCCATTCCGGTCATGATCACCCCCACGGCATTTTTTCCCGCGTAGCGGGCCGCCGACCGGAAAAGAACGTCCACGGAAGGCCGGTGCCGGCCGACCAGGGGGCCGTCCTTGATCTCCACATAGTACAGCGCACCACTGCGTTTTACGAGCATGTGCCGATTGCCCGGGGCAATGAGTGCCCTGCCCCGCAGAATGGTGTCGTGGTCTTCCGCTTCCTTGACCGATATGCGGCAAAGATCGTTCAGCCGCTTCGCAAACGTGGCCGTAAAATGTTCGGGCATGTGCTGGACGACCGCGATCCCCGGAGCGTTGGCCGGGAGGGCCTCCAGAAAAATCCGCAGCGCTTCGGTTCCGCCTGTGGACGCCCCCACCACTATGATTTTTTCGGTGGTCTGGATCATCGCCCTGCTCGTCGTAGACGCCGGGATCACGGCATCGGCGGTAAGCTTGGGGGCGACCTGCGTCAACCTCTGCTGCACCGGTTTGACATGGATGGAGGCGGCCGCTTTTACGGCATCGCAGATGCGGATGGTGGACTCTTCCAGGAACTTTTTAGTACCCAGGCGAGGCTTTTGCAGGATTTCCACGGCGCCGGATTCAAGCGCCTTGAGGCAGGTTTCCGACCCTTTTTCCGTGAGACTCGAACACACCACCACGGGAATGGGATGCTGGTTCATGAGTTTTTGAAGAAACGTAATGCCGTCCATCCTCGGCATTTCGATGTCCAGGGTGATGACATCCGGCACGTCCTCGCGCAGCCTGTCCGCCGCTACGAAAGGATCCGATGCGGTCGCCATGACTTCGATCTGGGGATCCGAAGACAGAATGGCCTCCATGGTCTGCCTCACCAGGGCGGAGTCATCTACGATCAGGACTCTGATTTTCTTTTTCATCGCCAGCCTTCCACGTTGCCGCATACCCTTGTGGGGTACGGCAGTGCGCATTCAAATCTTTTTGTAGATGGTAGGAGCCACCGATACCAGGGGCAGCTCCATACCGTGGAGTGTTTCGGAGTGTCCGGTAAAAATATAGCCTCCCGGAATAAGGTGATCGCAGAACCGGTTCAACAGTTCTTCCTGGGTGGCGCGGTCGAAATAGATCATGACGTTGCGGCAGAAGATCACGGCCATTTGCTCGGACAGCGAAAATCTCCGGTCCATGAGGTTCAGGCGCCGGAACTGGACCTTTGCCCTCAATTGGGGCATGATCCTGACCAGCCCTTTTCTTCTATCTTTGCCCCTCAAGAGGTATTTTTTCCTCAAGGGCATCGGGACCGGCTCCACGCGATCATGAGTATAGACGGCGCTTTTGGCCTGTTTCAGGACCCTGGTGGAGATGTCGGTGGCCACAATGGAAAAATCAATTTTGCAGGTCTCCGCAAACTCGGTCAAAACCATTGCCAGCGTGTACGGCTCTTCGCCCGTGGAACACCCGGCGCTCCATACTTCGATTTTTCTCCCCGTCCGGCTCAGCTCCGGCAGCGCCTTTCCCACGAGATAATCGAAGTGCCCGCATTCCCGGAAAAAATCGGTCTTGTTGGTGGTCACCACATCGATCATCTGGATGAATTCGGAATTGATCCCTTTGCGCGAAAACAGGTATCGGCAATAGGCATCGAAGGTATCGATCCCCAGTATCCGAAGCCTTTTGCGCAGTCGTCCCTCCAGCATGGTTTTTTTGACCGGAGGGATTTTGATGCCGTAATGGAGCTGAATATATTCGCTCAACTGCCGGAAATTGTCCTGGGACATGACAGGCCAGGTGTTGCCGCCGCTCATAGCGGTTTCGGCTTCGCCCGATTGGGGTTGGGGAGAGGATGACGGAACCCGTTGTGGTTGTAACATTATTGCCTTCCACGATCTTCCGCAATTGCATGGTGGAACGTGATTCGTGTTTCAAGGATCTCAAGGAGGCCGCGCCCGAAGGCGCCGCCCCTTCGGCCCGCTCCGTTAAGAAGCGGCGGCGAGTTCGTTTCCGGCATCCTGCGTCATGGCCAACTCATCCGGCGAAAACACCTTGTTAACATCCAGGATGATGACGAACTGGTTGTCACGTTTTCCCATTCCCCTGATAAATCTCGACTTCAAACGGGTGCCGATCCTGGGGGGCGGTTCGACCTGGTCGGGGTCCATGTCCAGCACTTCCTGCACCGAATCGGCCAGGGCGCCCAGCATGATCATCTCTCCCTCCAGTTCGATCTCCACGATGATGATGCAGGTGTTGAGCATGGTTTCCGCCTTGGGCAGGCCGAACTTCACGCGCATGTCCACCACCGGGACGACGCTGCCGCGCAGGTTGATGACGCCGAGCATGAATTCGGGCATATCCGGGATCTTGGTAACCGTGGTGAAATCCAGAACCTCGCGGACCTGGGAAATGCCCAGTGCGAAAATCTCGTCTTCGAGCTTGAATGTCAGGTATTGAGTGGTTTCCGTGATGATAGACGATGAACTCATTGGGTCCGCCTCCTTAAAAGGTCTGTTCGAAATGAGAGTCTTCGGCACCGCCGCGCCGCGGCTTCGCTTGGCTGGTTTTCGCTGTTCGGCGGCCGCCATGAAAATCCCTTCCCGTGATCACCGGCATGGATCGTCTTCTTTCTGCCGATTGTAAGTTTATCGGCAATCGGCGCAGGATTGTTTACCGGTTTCCCGGCCTGCGGCAAAAAAATCCGGGACGGAGGCCCTTACCTCTGGTCCACTTCCAGCCGTTCGGCCGCCTCGGTCAGCTTGGACACGTCCAGGATCAGGGCCACCGTGCCGTCGCCCAGGATGGTCGCCCCGGAGATGCCTTCCACGTTCCGGTATATCTTGCCCAGGTTTTTGATTACCGTTTGATGCTCCCCGATAACCTTATCCACCACGAAGCCGACCTTTCCTCCGATGGTTTCCGTCACCACCACCTGCTCGATGGGAGGCACCGTGCCGTTGATCGAAAACCGGTCGCGCAGCCGGATGTACGGGACGATTTTTCCCCTGATGAAAGCCACCTGCCGGCTATGGGCCCTGGCCACGTCTTCTGCGCTCAGCTCCACGCACTCTTCTACCACCGTGAGGGGCAAAACGAACGAGGCGTTCCCTACCCTCACCAGCAGCCCGTCGATGATGGCCAGGGTGAGCGGCAGTTTGAGCGTGATGGTTGTCCCCACACCTCTTTCGCTCTCGACTTCGATGGAGCCCCTCAGCGCCTCGATGCTGCGCTTTACCACGTCCATTCCCACGCCCCGGCCGGATACGCTCGTCACTTTCCGGGCGGTGGAAAGCCCGGACGCGAAAATCAGCGCAAATATCTCCTTTTCCGACAATTCGGCATCCGAAGCGATCAGGCCGGCGGCTTCCGCCTTGGCGCGGATGGCCTTCGTGTCCATGCCGGCGCCGTCGTCCGTGATCCGGATGAGCACATGGGCTCCGGAATGCGCAGCGGAAAGATGCAGCTTCCCCTCGCTGCTCTTGCCCGCGGCCTTCCGGACGTCCGGGGGTTCTATTCCGTGGTCGATGCTGTTTCGAATCAGGTGCACCAGGGGATCGTTGAGATGCTCGATGACCGTTTTATCCAGTTCGGTTTCGGTGCCGTCGGCCGTAATCTTCACTTCTTTGCCCAGTTCCGCGGACAGGTCGCGCACCAGCCGGTTAAACTTGTTGAAAATCGTCCCGATGGGCAGCATCCGGAGGCTCATCGTGTTGTCGCGCAGCTCCGCGGTGAGCCGACTGACATGTTCTGCGATCGAGCGCAGCTCCAGGACTTTTTTGTCCGACATGGCCAGTTGATTCAGGCTGGCCTGCACCGTAACCAGTTCGCCCACCAGGTCCACGAGCGAGTCCAACTTTGCGGCGGGCACCCGGATGGTGGATGCGGAGGTACTGGTAAGCTCTTTTTGCAGAATTTTCCGAATATGCTGCTGTTCGGCCACCGCGACTTCGACCTTGTCCGGACTTACCAGTCCGGCGTCTACCAGCATTTCGCCGATTCGTTTCCGGCGGCCGAGCACTTCCTCCACCTGTTCCGGAGCGACATCTCCCCGTTCGACCAGCAGTTCTCCCAGCTTTTTGGGTTGCAGCCCCTCATCCATCGCGGAATAAGTATCCACGACCTCGATTTTGAGTTCGCACTCGTCTTCGACGAAAATGAAGATGTCGCGAATGGCGTTGATCTCCTCACACGTCGTCAGGATGGCGTCCCACGAGGTGTAGCAGTCTTCGGCCTTTATTTCTTCCAGGGTCGGGATGGCGTCGAGCTTGGCGACCACCATGCACTCGCCGAGTCCGCGGAGTTCGTTCAGGAGCAGAATCGGGTTCGTGCCCCTGCCCAGGACTTCGGGATATGGGCGAAAGAATATCCGGTACGTGGTATATTCGCCGGGCATGGAGCACGGCACTTCCACCCTGTCCGAATCGGCTTCCGGAGACGGTTCCGTGCTCTGCTCCCCGGCAGGCTCGGATTGCGAGTAGAGCCCGCTCAACTTTCCCACGATCTCTTCGGCCTGTTGCCCGACCTTCTCCGGCTCGGCTTCTTCGAGCATACAGCGGATCACGTCTCCGGCCGCCAGCGTCAGGTCGATGAGGTCTTTGCTGATGTGCACCTTGTTTTGCCTGACCAGCTCGAACAGGTTTTCCAGTTCATGGGTGAACCGTGCGATTTCGTCCCATCCAACCATCGCGCCCGAGCCCTTGATAGTGTGCAGGGCACGAAAAACCTGTTCGACCGTGTTCTTGTCATCGGGGGTTTTCTCCAGGTCGAGCAGGCAGGTTTCCAACTCGGCGAGTCGTTCACCGGCTTCAACTTTGAATACTTCCCTCAAGGTGTCTTTCATCCCAGCACCTTTTTCACCACTGCGAGCAACTGGTCGGGCCTGAAGGGCTTTACGATCCAGCCGGTCGCACCGGCCGCTTTTCCTTCCTGTTTTTTGTCGATCTGGGATTCCGTGGTCAGCATGATGATGGGGACGAATCGGTTCGACGAACCACCCCGAATCCTGCGGATCAG
The DNA here is from genome assembly GCA_001603845.1 of Syntrophobacterales bacterium Delta_01. GTDB lineage: Bacteria > Desulfobacterota > Syntrophobacteria > Syntrophobacterales > Syntrophobacteraceae > SbD1. The sequence continues at coordinate 21,107 of LUZZ01000310.1, forward strand.
CTCCAGCCCGTCCATGTTCGGCATGTTGAGGTCGGTGAGCACCATGTGCACGGTCGCGCCGCTCAGCCTGGACAGGGCATCCACGCCGTCCACGGCCTCCACCACCTCAAAACCCGCATCTTTCAGGGTGAAGCTCACCATCTGGCGCACGCTCGCCGAGTCGTCCACGGTCATAATGGTCTTGCTCATCCTTCTTCTCCCGTCCACATAAGGCCTCCATCGCCAGCCTCGTGGCAGCTCAGAACCCGGTGATATCCCGCGTCCTCCGCCACTCGCAGGTAGCATTCGGGCGGATTGGCGAGTGAAAAATGTTTACTCAGCAACAGTGAGGACTTATGTGCAGAACAAAAAAGTTGAAGGCAGGAAAGGTCAACCTCGCTTACCCGTTCCAGATCGATGACCAGGTGCCCTTCCGACTTCAATGCATCGATCAGGGCGGTTTTCAGCTCATCGGCGTGGTCTACCACGCACCTGCCCTCCAGTTTGAGCGTGTGGCCTTCATTCGAACGAATTATTTCCCAGTGCACGGTCTTCCCCTTCTCCCGAAAAATATTCGGTCATGTCTAGAAGAGCTCGACGTTATCCCCCAAATCGTCCCCTTCGGTCCCTTCATTCCCATCCGGTTCCTTGCTTTCCGCATCCGGCACCGGGAGGTCCGCACCGGCGGCGGATGCGGTCTCCGATGCGAGTTGGTGGAGCCGGCGTTCGCTTTGCATGGTGTAGGAGGATTCGATGCTTTTCAAAAGGTCCTGTGCGCGGCTGCCGTTTTCGAATCTGACGCCGGCAGGAGCGGCTTCCCGCAAATCGTCTCTGAGCATGTCCAGTTGCTCGGCGATCTTGTCGGTTATTTCTTCAACCTTTTTGTGAATGTCGATTTCCGCCGTCGTCGTTTCGATGGAGTGCAGGAGTTCTTCGGAGCTGCGGTCCAGGACGGACAGCCGCGACGAAATATCGTCGTTTACCTGGCGAAGCGCCTCCATCATGCCGCCGATTTCCGCGGCCATCTGCTCGACGCCCGGTTCCGAACTTTCGTTCTCCCCGGTATCGGCCGAGCAAAGCCGCTGCGCCGATCCGGTGATCGATCCGAACAGATCGGAGATGGTTTTGGTATGATGCGCCGTGTCCAGGGACAGGTTGTGGATGGAATCGGCGAGGATTCCCAGCGGAGCGCCTTCTTCTCCGATGTGGGCCGCCTTTATCAGGGCGTTGAGTGATATCAGCCGGAGGGTGCGGCCGATTTTTTCTATGTCGCTCACGGACACGGACATGTCCGAGACGGCCGCCGCGATGGAGTTCATTGTGCCGGACAACTGGCTGTCGGTTTCCGCGTATTCCTGAAACGCCGATGTGATCGTCGAGAGCTGTTCTTCCAGGCTGTTCAGGAAGGAGTTTCCGGCCGTTTCGGCGCCTCCCGTCACGGCCACCGTATCGGCGGTTATGCCCGAAACCTTCCGCGCCGCTTCGCGCAGGAAGTCGATGATATCCTGGACGGCCTTTACCAAGTCTCCGCCCGCATGACGGAGCTGGAGGGCCTGGAGGGCACACACCTCCGCCGCGGCCGCAAAGTCCGCATGGGCCAGGCGAGGCGAGGCGGGGTCCGCGGCAATCAACTGTCCGAGAGCCTCGGCGACATGCTCCATCTGCTGCCGCGTGATATCCTGGAATTGCAGGGAGGTCACGATTTCGCCTATAATCTTTGAAAGTTGTTCGTAATGGGTCGAAATGTTTTTGGTGACCACCACCGTTTGTTTATGCTTTTCCACCAGAGCGGCCAGGCCGGATTCCGTCTGGTCCAGGATGGCCCTGGTTCGGCCGTGCTGGCGGGTTTCGAGTTCCACTACCTTCAACAGGTTCTTGCGCAGAAGGAGGCTTAACTTTTCCAGTTGGCCCATGATGGCGGCCGATTTGGCTTCGATTTCCCCCGCCAGTTTGCGGATATCGTCGGAGAGCGTATCGAAGCCCAGGTCGGCGTTATCGATATGGGCACTCTCCACCCTGGTGGCGGTACAAAACATGTGGAGTGTTCTCACCAGGGTCCGGAATCCGGCAAGGGAACCACCGGCGCCGTCCAGGATTTGATTGACTTCCTCCAGCACGCGGGTGCGCCGCTTCGACTCGCCTTCCAGGTGTTCCATGCGGGAAAGGATGCCGCGCAGCCCTCCGATGGCGGTGGTGATCCGATCTCCCGACATCAGATCGGTGACCACGGTTGATATTCCGGAAATTTCCTTGGCATCCCGGTAAAAGCTCTGAAGCTTAGACCCTATCGACAGGAATTCCTCGCCGGTTCGCTCATTCAGCTCTCCGATCTCATCGGAAATCTCCTGAAGGACCCCGCCCCATTTTTTCCCGCTCCAATGTGCTCGGACCCTACCACAAAGGTTTTTAGCCTTGATACCTCGGACCCAAGAGTCCGGCCGCAGCAATCCTTTCATCGATCGCACCATCCCGTTCTTATGCCCCGGACCGGAGCTCCGGACGGTCCGGAGGCATTCAAATTCTCACGCTGCATCTCTGGCTCACGAATGACCGTGCCTTGGTGTGAAATCACAAGGTATGCTGGGATGAAGTTCGGCAATGTTTGGGGTGAACTTTAAT
>LUZZ01000025.1 GCA_001603845.1 Syntrophobacterales bacterium Delta_01
CCCTCCCCTAACCCCTCCCATCGCAGGGAGGGGGACTTTCGTTCATCCCGCTATCGGCGAACCTTGGTCGGCAAACCTTGATATCCTTTTCGGCAACAGCCCCGGAAGCCTTCCATCGCTCCTTTTTATTTCCATCCCATGAAGCCCATACGATTTTCCAGCCGAAGATGCAAGGGAAACGTCAACGAGGCCGGTGGCCCGGAAGCCCAGTCGCCGGCCCCCCCGCAGGTTTACGCGGAGGTGTCGGCGCGTGCCGTGCGGGGTTCCTCGTCGGCCCGGTGCGGGTAGCGCCGTTCGAGCCAGAGCAGGGCGAAGCCGATCACGGGGAGCAGGATGTCGGTGTACAGGATCACGCCGGCGTTTCCCGGGGCGAGGTTGCCCCGGTTGATTATTTCGATGATGTGGCCGCCCGCCGCGCCGAGAAGGAAGCACGCCGGTCCCACGATGGCGGCGACCCGGCTGTCGAAGCTTCCGCGAAACGCGAGGAAGCCGACGGCCGCAAAGCCCAGGCTGGCAAATCCCACTTCCCTCTGGAACGGACTGTCCGCCCACCCGATGAACCGGGCCGCCATTTCGCCGAAAAACACGTGCACGGCGAAATTGTAAAAGTAGCCCAGCGCAATTGAAAACAGGATAAAGTAGGAAATGACGGCCTCAACGACCGCGTGGGCCGTCCGCGGGCGCGGCGTCGCGAGCAGCGACGCCGCCGAGGCGACCAGTCCGAGCACCAGGAGCGTCAGCGTGATGTTTTCCAGGGCGAAACGAATCAGTCCTGCCATCGGTTCTCCGTGCGGGCGCTTCGATCAACGCGATCAATTGGAGCCCGGTTTTTTCTCGTAGGTCGTGGGGCCGTTTTCATAGCCCACCCGCTTCAGCCACCAGGCCGGGTAGAACACCGCCTGGGCAATGCCCGCGCTGGTGTTCAGGTAGCCGTCGTTGTACTTGAGGTAGAGATTTTCCGAGAGTTTCCACCACGCCTTCAGCACCGCTGCGCTGTTCTTTTCGCTGTGTTTGGTCAGAATCCACCGCGCGCCCTTATGGTCGCCTTTTTTCCAGAAGGCCAGGGCACTGGCTTCCAAAGCCTGCTGCGTGCCGAAGGCGCTGCTTTCGAACCGGTCGCGTTCCGCCTGGATGTCCTTGATCATGTAGGAGTACTTGAGCATGGCGTAGTTGGCCACGTAGTTGAACGCCGTCCACATGCTGCCGCGGTCGAACTTGAGAATGTCCGCTCGCTGGATGGAGGCGGGAAGATTCAGCGCCCCGGCGTAGAAAGGCATGAGCACGGCGGTGGCCGGGCGGTCGGGCCCGAACCACGCCAGCCCGCCGATGGCGGCGGGCAGCCATTTGCGCGACTGGTTCACGTAGGCGTACACGCAGCGGTAAATGTTCAGAGGCCGTTCGAACTCGCCCACCACGGGGCTCAGCTTCCCTTCCTTGTCCGCCACCGATTCCGCCTGGCCTTCAAACCGGTTGGGATCGCCGAAAGGGCCGGCCGCCAGGCCGCGGGTGAGATCGAACTCCGTGCCTTCGTAGTTGTCCCGGTGAATGGCGAAGATGTCCTTTACGGCCAGTTTTTGGTCGGGCTTGACGGCAAAGGGGTAGACCCGGGTGAGCGGTCCTTCCGCCCAGGCGGGGAGTTTGAGCGACGGGGCCGCCAGGGACTGCGCCCGCCACACGCGGCGCAAGGAATAATAGGGGTGGTGAAACTCCCCGTCTCCGTACACGGCCGTAAAGTCCAGGGGGCCGTCGGCGGGCTTCCACCATCCTTTTTGCTGCGCCACGTCGAAGATGTTTTTGGAATACATCATGTCGTCGGCGCCGGTGCGTATGTCGCGGATGCGGAACTGGTTGGCGGCGACGAAGAACCGGTCGTCGGGCACCCGCTGCGCCGCCCATATCCCGCCCGTGCCGTCCATGTCATAGCCGCACATCTCCATCACCCAGCCTTCGTTCGAGTCGGCCACCGTCAGGGTCTCCCCCGTGCCGTAATAGCCGTACTTTTCGATAAGCTTGCCCATAAGCTTTACCGCCTCGCGGGCCGTCTTGCAGCGCTCCAGGGCCACACGGGAGAGTTCCGCCGAGTAAAAGATGCGTTTGCCGGGCTGGGGTTCGGGGTGTACCTTGGCCTTGTCCGTACACTCGCCGATCGAAAGCTGGTGCTCGTTCATGATGCCGTAGTTGGCGTCGAAGTAGGCGTAGGTGTGGGCCGCCTCCGGGATGTAGCCAAGCGGGACGCTGCGCGGGACGCCGGGAGTGTTGTAGCCGGGCCCCCGGTCCCCGGTCATCAGGCGCTGAGTTTCGCTGCCTCCCCACTCCGGTTTGAAGCCCAGGGCGCAATGGGAATAGAAGACCTTCCGCATGGAACCGGGCTCGTGGTCCATGGCCGGGACATACACGAGCCGCCCGTCGCCCAGGCCGTCGTCGGAATGGGAGACCATGACCGACCCGTCATACGAGGCGTCTTTGCCCACGATGCTCGTGGTGCACGCAAACCCGTGCAAAGCCGTGCACGGGATGAAAAGCAGGATTGCCAAAAGCAAAAACCGTTTCATAGATCCCCTTTCCGGCATCCGGGGGCCGCCGGGCCGCCCCTGGCCTGGAAACGATCCCAAACTCTCCGCACCCGTCCCCCCGGCATTCGCGGCAATAATGGTCAACGATATCAAAATAGTATTCAGACAATCGCTTGATGTTATTTCTGATCGGCAATTCCGCCGGGCGTCTCAAGTTTTTTCCCGCGGGCCGAGTGCGGCAGGCGTGGGCTTATACGGGAAGAGAATGAATGAACGAAAAAGAGCAGGGGAAATGTTTCCCCCGATGTTGTTGATTTTAGGCTCCTCGTCCTTGATAGGGAAGAGGCAGGGTTGGAGTGAAAAACCAAGCGATATCACCCCCCTCCCCCTGCCCCCTCAATGTTGTTGACTTTAGGCTCCTCCCCCTTTGATGGGGGAGGCAGGGTGGGGGTGAAAAACTTAGCGATATCAACCCCCTCCCCCTGCCCCTCCCGCCAAGGGAGGGGGACTTTCGTTCATCCCGCTATCGGCGAACCTTGATCGGCAAACCTTGACATCCTTTTCAGCAACAGCCCCGGAAGCTTTTCCCCGCTCCTTCTCTGCGCTTTCCGGTTATTCCTTCCCGGCCAGCACGACGTCGAGGATCGATCCCACATCGGAGGCCAGGACGATTTCCATGCCCTTGGTCGCGCCTTCTTCCAGGGTGTCCACATCGATCTTGTTTCCCTGGGGAAATATAACCCTGCCCACGCGCGCCCTCTGGGCCGCCAGGAGTTTTTCGCGGATGCCGCTCACCGGGAGGATCATGCCGCTCAGGGTCAGTTCGCCGGAAAGGGCCACGTTGCGCCGGGCGGGCCTTCCGGTGAGAAGCGAAATCAGCGCCATGGCGATGGTCACCCCTGCGGAAGGCCCGTCCTTGGGCACCGCTCCCGCCGGCAGGTGGATGTGGATGTCGTTTCCTTCGAAAAAGTCCGGGTCGATGGCAAAATCCCGCGCGTGGCTCCTGACGAAGCTCAGGGCCGTCTGGGCCGATTCGCGGATGACCGACCCCAGGGACCCGGTGAGAATGAGCTGCTGGGAACCTTTCATGAGCGTCGCTTCCACCGAAATGATCTCGCCCCCGAACTCCGTCCACACCAGCCCGGTGGTGACTCCCAGCCGCGCCCCGCCGTCGGCGGTTTCGTGCGTGTACTTGCGCGGCCCCAGGAGCCGTTCGACGAGCTGTTCGTCCACGACGGCTTTTTGCCACTCCCCGGAGGTCTGAAGCCTTATTTTGGCAAGCTTTCGGCAGATGGTGGCGATTTCACGCTCCAGGCCCCGCAGGCCCGCCTCGAGCGTGTAGTCCCAGATCACCCGGGACACTGCCCCGTCGGTGAATTCGATCTCGCCGTGCCGCAGCCCGTGCTCCCGCACCTGGCGCGGGATGAGGTATTCCTTGGAAATCTGGCGTTTTTCCTCTTCGGTGTAGCCCGGAAACCGGATCACTTCCAGGCGGTCGAGAAGCGGCTCGGGCAGCCGTTCCATCACGTTGGCCGTGGCGATGAACAGCACGCTCGACAGGTCGAAGGGCATGTCCAGGTAATGGTCCATGAAGCGGCTGTTTTGTTCCGGGTCCAGGATTTCGAGGAAAACCGAGGCCGGATCGCCCCGGAAATCCTGGCCGATCTTGTCGATCTCGTCCAGCATGAAGACCGGGTTCCGGATTCCCACCCGCCTTATTTCGGTGATGATCCTGCCGGGCATGGACCCCACGTAGGTGCGCCGGTGCCCCCGCAGTTCGGCTTCGTCCCGGAGGCCCGCCAGGGAGATGCGCACGAACCTGCGCCCCAGGGCTTCGGCGATGGACCTCCCGATGGAGGTCTTCCCGGTCCCCGGAGGCCCGGAAAAGCACAGGATGGGGCTCTTGGTGATCTGGATGCTGCGCTTTTTCTCCCGGATCTGGCCCACGGTGGAGCGCAGTTCCTCCAGGTCGATGGGTTTGGGCAGGTAGTGGGCCGCGCCCTTTTTGAGGGCGTCCACGGCCGAACTTACCGTGGCGTACCCGGTGATCATCACGATCTCGGTGGTGGGCGATACGTGCTTGGCGGCCTCCAGGAGCTGCATGCCGTCCATTTTCTCCATCTTGAGGTCCGTCAGGATCAGCTCGAATTCGCCCTTTTGGAGCGCGTTCAGGGCGTCCTGCCCGTTGGCCGCCGCCGTCACCTGGTAGCCTTCCTTTTTGAGCACGTATTCCAGGTTGGTGCGGGCGATCTCTTCGTCGTCCACCACCAGGATATGAAAATCCCTGCGGCTGCAAAGGGTCCGCACGGCGAGGTATTCCAGGATCCTTTCCTTCACGTGTTTCAGGCCGTGGTGCTGCGTTTCCAGGATCTTTTCGGCATGGCCGAAATCGAGCTGGTCGTCGCTCAGGTTCTGCCAGGGCAGGGAGACCACGAACTCCAGGTAGTTGAGCCCGATGACGTACTCGGGCAGGCCGGGGTCCATCTTCTCCAGGCGCTCCAGTTCCTTCTGGGCGATCGCCGAAACCGATTCCGGCACCTTGGCCGACTCCACCGCCTTTCTCAGCTCCAGCAGCTCGGAGCCCGATTCTTCCAACGGCTCTTCAGATTTTTCGACTTTTTCGATCTTTTTGAAAAAACCCATGGTTTCACCTTTGGCTAATCGTTGCAGATTGCAACATTCGGGTGGGTCTTGTTTCAGAATCGAACGCGCCTCTAAACCCTTGTCCGAACAGGGATAGCGAAAATGCCGTTGCAATTTGCAATAGCGGCGGCGTTTTTCGCCCTTCCCGCCTGTATCTGTTTTTAGTAATGATTCCGGACATATGATTCCGATTCCGCCTTGTGGCACGCGTTTTGGACTGTAAAGGGAATCAAAATTCGTGCTCAATTTGGAACGGATACCGACATGCCCAAAAAACCGATCAACCGAATCGAAAACTCCCGGCCGCCCGTCCCGGAAAACGGGGGGAAGGAAACGGCCCGGAAGATCATCGTCCTGGGAAACAGGGGATATTTCAGCAACAGTATCATAAATCACTCCGTAAATCTCGCCGACCGGCTCAACTACGACCTGGTGGCCGTGAGCATCACCGACTGGGGCGTCAAACCCGATTCCCGTGCGGGCGGTTCGCTCAGGTCGCTGATCCGGCAGGCTTCGGAGAGCGGCATTCGCTGCGACCACCTGAGCTGGACGGGAGAGGTCGAATCGGAGATCGAGGAAATCATACGCGAGTTGAGACGGGTCGAACTGGTGGTGATGGATGAAAAAGCGAACCCGGAAAGAATTCAGGGAATTTCGACCCCGGTAGTGAGCGTTTTATCTGCAACCGAAACACAAGGAGGGACAGACATGTCAGCCGACGCCGGCCACGAAACAACCAGGATGGGGCTGATCGCCCGGACGGCAGGTTCAGGACTGCTGAGCGCGGGTCTCTACGCGGCCGTTTTCACCCATTCGGACTCCGTAATGCACTACTTCACCCGGGGCAACTGGTTTGCGGCGCTTCCCATCGCCACGGTGTTCGTGTTTTCGTTCGCCCACGGCTACTTCGCCCATAACCTGTGGTCGCTGCTGGGAATCCAGGCCATCAAGCAGGATCGGGTGCGCGAGACCGAGAGAAAGGTCATCGAAAAGAGGAAGACCGCGCGCAAGAGGCCCCGCATGTATGCTTACGTGAACCCGTTCCATCGTATCGACAAGCACTGAGGGGCGTTCCGGTTCCATGCCGCATTTATCCGGTAACTCACAGCACAGGTAAGGATATACGATGCACGATATAGCAGCCCAGGCCGTAAATTTCATCGATTTGAACATATACTCCGTCATATTTCTATTCATGGTGGGGTTCATCGGGGGCCTCGTGAGCGGGTTCATCGGTTCGGGCGGGGCGTTTGTGCTCACGCCGGGCATGATGAGCCTGGGGGTGGCGGGAACGGTTGCCGTGGCCAGCAACATGTGCCACAAGTTTCCCAAGGCCATGGTGGGGGCCTATAAGAGGTTCAAGTACGGACAGGTGGACATCAAGCTGGGGCTGGTCATGGCGGTATCGGCCGGCGTCGGCGTGCAGGTGGGCATCCAGATCCAGCGCATGATTCTCGCCGCATACGGCCAGGCGGGCTCCAACCTTTACGTGAGCGTGGCGTTCATGGTCGTACTGGTGGTGGTGGGAGGCTACGTGCTACGCGACGCCCTCGGCCAGTCCAAAAAGGGCGGAAAAGAAACGGTGTCCTCCATCGCCAAGAAGCTCCAGGGCCTCAATATCCCGCCCATGATGTACTTCAAGACGGCAAACGTCCGGATTTCCTTCTGGTTCACGGTGCCCGTGGGTTTCGCCACCGGCATGCTGGCCGCCACCATCGCCGTCGGCGGCTTCGTGGGCGTTCCGGGCATGATCTACGTGGTCGGCGCTTCCAGCCTGGTGTCGTCCGCGACCGAACTGGTCATCGCCTTCATCATGGGGCTGGCCGGTTCGATCAACTGGGCGATCCACGGCATGGTGGACATCCGGCTGACCCTCATCATCCTTGCCGGCTCGCTTCTCGGCGTGCAGTTGGGAGCCATCGGCACCACCTACGTGAAAGACTACCTGATCAAGCTGGTGATGGCCACCATCATGCTCATGGTTGCCGTCAGCCGCGGGTTCGCGGTGCCCCAGTACCTCGAACAACTGGGCCTGGTTTCCATCGGCCCGGGCACCGTCGAAGTCCTCAACACCATCAGCTTCGTCAGCATGGCCATCGCCCTGCTGACCGGCGCGGGGATCATCCTGGGCAGCATGTGGAAGGCCAGGAGGGAAACCTACGCCCCGGCGGCCCTGTCGAAAGCCTGATGCCCATCCGCTTTTACCGGTCCCGAGGTGGGCGCGGTTGCCGGGGGCTGCCCGGCCCCGCCCGCTTCGGGATTTTTTGTTTCGGAACGTGCGCTTTTCCCGGCAATATTTGACCCCCGTGCTTCAAATTCTCAGGATTTTCGAATATAAGGGCTGATTAGGAGCCGCTTTGCCGCGATCGAACTACACCTCGCCGGCCTCGGCTCCCGTGGATCCATGCCGCGCCGCCCGCCCTTCGACCTCTCCCGTGCGCTCCCGTGCCGGCGCGAAAACTTACGGAAAACGAGCCATGAAACTCAAAGTGCCCATCCATTTGAATATCCGCCAGAAGATAATCGTTTCGTTCGCCCTTCTCCTGGTGGTCACCGGCACGGTCGGCGGGATGTCCTACAGCCACCTGGTGGAAATCGAGCGCAAGCAGCGCTTCGTCCACATCGCCGACGACCTCAGCAACATGATCCTGGAAGCGCGACGCTACGAGAAAAACTACCTGCTGTACAATTCGGCCGAAGACCTCGACGAGAGCAGGAGCTACTACCGGCAGGCGGTAACGGTGCTGGAGACCATCTCCCCCGAGGTGCAGGACTTCAAGGGCGCCCCGCTGCTGGAAAAGCTCAGAAAGGAACTGGCCCGGTACAAGACGCTGATGGAGGAGATCGCCGTCGAGACCAGCCCCGACCAGTCGGTGCAGGACCAGTTGCGCGAGCACGGAAAGGCCCTGGTGGCGCTCTCGCAGGAACTGGTGACCTTTGAGCGAAACCGCGTCCTGAAACTGGTAAAGTATCTCAAAACGCAGCTCCTGATTTCCATGGGGCTTCTCATTTTCGTTGGCGGGTGGCTGGTGGCCTTCGCGGGAAGCAAGATCATCAAGCCGCTGGGAGTGATCGAAAGGACCACCCGGCGGATCGCGCAGGGGGATTTCCGCCCCCTGGAAGTGCTGGACACGCGGGACGAGACCCAGCGGGTCGTTGAAGGGTTCAACACCATGATTACCGAGCTGGAAAAGCGCCAGGACCAGCTCCTCCAGGCCAAGAAGCTGAGCTCGCTGGGCACGCTCACTTCCGGCATCGCCCACCAGTTGAACAACCCGCTGAACAATATTTCGACTTCCTGCCAGATCCTTCTCGAAGAATCCGGGGAAGAAGGCGAGTTTCGCCGCAGGATGCTCTCCAATATCGAGCAGGAAGTCCACCGCGCGCGGGACATCGTGCGCGGGCTGCTCGAATTTTCCCGCACACGGGAATTCTGCCTGGCCCCCACATCGCTCAACCAGGTGGTGGACCGTTCCATCAGCCTCATGTCCAGCCAGATCCCGCCCGGAATAGAAATCGTAAAGAACGTGCCGGACGGCCTTACCCTCAAGATGGACGCCCAGCGCATGCAGCAGGTGTTTTTGAACCTGATGGAAAACGCGGTCCACGCCATCGTGCCGCCGGGCCAGATCCGGATCTCGGCGCGGCATGATCCCGCCGAAAAGCAGGTGCTCATCTTTTTCGAGGATACCGGAAACGGCATCGACGAAAAGGACATCGGGCGCATTTTCGACCCGTTTTTCACCACCAAGGAGGTGGGGCTGGGCACGGGGCTCGGCCTTTCGATAGCCTTCGGCATCATTCAGAAACACCAGGGCTCGATATCCGTGGAAAGCAAGCAGTCCCAGGGAACCCGGTTCACCATCCGGCTGCCGCTGGAGATGGTATGCTGACGAGGATGGCCGAATGAGCGGCGCCCGAATCCTTATCGTCGACGACGAGCGCATCGCGCGGGAAAACCTCGAACACGTCCTGAGCAAGGAGGGCTACGCGGTAGTGACCGCACCGAACGGGGCCGTCGCCATCGAGGAGATCGAAAAGGAGGAATTCGACCTGGTGCTCACCGACCTGCGCATGCAGCCGGTGGATGGAAACCAGGTGCTGGAAAGGGTGCGGGAGCTTTACCCGGATACGGAAGTGATCGTCATCACCGGTTTCGCCACGGTGTCTTCGGCCGTCGAGGCCATGCGCAAAGGGGCGTTTCATTACGTACCCAAGCCCTACAACCTGGACGAGGTGCGGAGCCTCATACGGCAGGCACTGGAAAAGCGGGCGCTTAAAAAGGAAGTGATCGAGCTGCGCCGCCGGGTGGGGGCGCCGAAAGATTTTCCGCTCCTGATCGGAAACAGCCCCGAAATGGAGGCGCTTCGCAGGACGATCGAGCAGATCGCCCCCACCGATTCCAGCGTGCTGGTGCTGGGCGAGACGGGCACCGGCAAGGAACTGGTGGCCCGGACGATTCACCAGTTCAGCCAGCGGGCGGAAAACCGGTTCCTGGCCATCAACTGCGGCGCTTTCACCGAGGAGCTGTTCGCAAACGAGCTTTTCGGCCACGAACGGGAGGCTTTCACCGGGGCGCGCGGGGTCAAGCGCGGCCTGCTGGAAGCCGCTCACGGCGGTACGATCTTCCTGGACGAAATAGGCGACATGCCCCTGTCCATGCAGGTAAAAATGCTGCGGGTGCTCCAGGAACGGACCATGATGCGGGTGGGGGGCACCGAGGAAATCCCGGTAAACGTGAGGGTGATCGCCGCCACCAACAAGAACCTCAAACAGGAAGTGGACGCGGGAACTTTTCGCCAGGACTTTTATTATCGCCTGAACGTGATTACGCTTTTCGTACCGCGCCTGGCCGAGCGGAAAGACGACATCCTGCTGCTGAGCCTCCATTTCCTCAACCGGATCGCCAGGAACCAGGGAAAACAGATCGAGAGCATTTCCGACGAGGCGATGGGAATCCTTCTCTCGTACGAATACCCCGGCAACGTGCGGGAGTTGGAAAACATCATGGAGCGGGCGGTAACGCTTGCCCGGGGGCCGGCCATCGAACCCCGGCACCTGCCGGTGGACCTGCAGCAGCTCTCGGTGCGGGTGCGCGGCCCGCGGCGCGAGTTCCTGACCCTGGATGAAAACGAGCGGGAATACATCCTGTGGGTGCTCCGGCAGGTAAACGACAATAAAACCAGGGCCGCCGAGATCCTGGGGATAGACCGCGTATCGCTCTGGCGCAAGATCAAAAAGTACGAACAGCAGTAGCCCGGCAAGCCTCGCCGGCCTCCGGTCCACGCGTCGGTTTTGGAAACACCGTAAAAAATCAGGAGGAGGATTTAAGTGGCGATCATAACCATTTCGAGAGGTTCTTACAGCAAGGGGAAAGAAGTCGCGGAAAAGGTGGCCGAGAAGCTGGGCTACCAGTGCGTGGCGCGCGAGGTGTTCCTGGAGGCCGCCAAGGAACTCAACATCCCGGAGGCCAAGCTGGTGCGGGCCATCCACGACGCGCCGTCCATCCTGGACCGGTTCACCTACGGGCGCGAAAAATACATCGCCTATTTCCAGGCGGCCCTTTTGAAGCACCTGCAGCGGGACAACGTCGTGTACCACGGCCTCGCCGGCCATTTTTTCCTCAAAGACGTCTCCCACGTGCTCAAGATCCGGATCATCGCCGGCATGGACGACCGGGTCCGAAACGAAATGGCCCGCGAGGGGATTTCGCAGCAGGCCGCCTACTCGGTCCTCAAGAAAGACGACGAGGAGCGGCGCCGGTGGAGCAAGAGCCTCTACGGCATCGACACCGCCGACCCCAGCCTGTACGACCTGGTGATCCACATTGGCAAACTCAAAGTGGACGACGCCGTGGATCTCATCGCGTGTTCCACCTCTCTGGAAGCGTTCAAGACCACCTTCGAATCCCAGAAGAGGATGGAGGACCTGGTGCTGGCGGCCGAAGTGAAATCGGCCCTCATCAACATCAAGCCGGACGTCCAGGTCACGGCCCGAAACGGCAAAATCACGGTGGGCACATCGGCGATGCTCATCAAAGAGCCCGACACGGCCAGGGAAGTGGAACGGATAGCCCGGATGATTCCGGGGGTGAAAGACGTGGAAATCAAGACCTCGCACCTGGTGGACTGGGCGGATTGAGTCCCCGTACATATTTGCGGCGAGCAAGCTGGAGCTTGGGAACCAGCGGTAAAGATGTTTTGCGTGGGCACAGGCCCCAAGGGCTGTTGCCCAAGGGCTGCTGCCCAGTAAGGATATCAAGATTCATCAATAGCGAAACGAACGAAAATCCCCCTCCCTGCGATGGGAGGGGTTAGGGGCGTTGGCTAGCCTCTGTGCTGCTGCAGTTGCCTCAGGCGCTGTTCCGCCGCCCGGTGCTGGGCCGCCCGTTGCGCGGCCAGGGCCCGCTGACGCTGTGCCTGACGAGCCTGAAGCTGCTGTCGTTGCCTCTGGGCCTGCAATTGGCGCTGCCTTTGGGCTTGCATCTGCATCTGTCGCTGCCTTTGTGCCTGGCGCTGGAGTTGACGCCGCCTCATGCTTTCCTGCTGGCGAAGGCGCTGCGCCTGCTCCCGCTGGAGCTTCTGCTGTTGCTCTCGTTGCTGCCGCTGCTGCTGGAGTTTCTGTTGTTGTAGCCGTTGCTGCCGCTGCCGGTTCTGGTTGGCTCGCTGTTGC
>LUZZ01000311.1 GCA_001603845.1 Syntrophobacterales bacterium Delta_01
CCCGCGGCAAGGAGGGAAGGACCATGAGGAGCAGTACGCTGTCCAAAGCGACGATGGGTAGACTGCCGCTGTACCTGCAGTTTATCCGTACCGTACAGACGGAGAATGTTTCATCTACGACTGTTGCCCGGGCTCTGGGACTGGGTGAGGTTCAGGTGCGAAAAGACCTGGCCAGCATCTGCCCGGCGGGGATGCCGAAGATCGGCTATCCGACGGAGCGGCTCCGGGAAGACCTGGAAGCAGTGCTGGGCATGAAGCAGACGATCCCCGCGGTGGTAGTCGGTGCCGGTAAGCTGGGCAGGGCCCTGATGGCCTATGACGGATTCCGGGAATACGGACTGGAGATCGCGGCGGCGTTTGATACCCGCGTGACCGACCCGAGCCGCGAACGGCAGCCCATTCTTCCCATGGAACAGATGCGCGGATGGTGCTGGGATCATGAGGTTCACATCGGGATCCTGACAGTACCGGCAGGAGCGGCCCAGGAGGCTGCGGACCAGATGGTGAACAGCGGCATCACAGCGATTCTCAGCTTTGTATCCGTGCCGATCCGGGTGCCGGATTCCGTGACGGTGAAGCATGAAAACATCGCGTTATCCCTTGCCTGCCTGAAGATCGTAGCAGGCATGTCCAATGAAACAACGGAGGAGGATTCACATGGATCAGAAGACCTATGAAACAGTGGACAGCCCCGAAACACTGGAGGCTGCCATCGCCCGGGTGCGGGAAGCACAGCGCCAGTACGCCTCCTACACCCAGGAGCAGGTGGACAGGATTTTCCTGGCAGCGGCAACTGCCGCCAACCAGGCCCGCATTCCTCTGGCAAGGATGGCTGTTGAGGAAACCGGCATGGGCGTGGTGGAAGACAAAGTGATCAAAAACCACTATGCCAGCGAGTATATCTACAACGCCTACCGGGACACCAAAACCTGCGGTGTGATTGAAGAAGACAAGGCCGGTGGTATGAAGAAGATCGCGGAGCCCATCGGTGTGGTGGCTGCCGTGATTCCGACCACGAACCCGACTTCCACTGCTATCTTCAAGTCCCTGATCTGCCTGAAGACCCGCAACGGTATTATTATCAGCCCCCATCCCCGGGCTAAGCGCGCCACGATCGCTGCCGCAAAGGTGGTGCTCGAGGCGGCGGTCAAGGCCGGTGCACCGGAAGGCATCATCTCCTGGATTGACGTGCCCAGCCTGGAAATGACCAACACGGTCATGAAGGAAGCGGACATCATCCTGGCGACCGGCGGCCCCGGCATGGTGAAGGCGGCTTACTCCAGCGGCAAACCGGCCCTGGGCGTGGGTGCCGGCAATGTGCCCGCGGTGATCGATGAAAGCGCGGATATCCTGCTGGCAGTCAACAGCATCATCCATTCCAAGACCTTCGATAACGGCATGATCTGTGCTTCCGAACAGAGCGTGATCGTGGTGGACAGCGTCTATGACAGCGTGAAGGCTGAAGCATACAGGATTGCTGAGCTGGCGGGTGTAACCGTTCCGGAAGGCACGAAGGTGCTGATCGGCGAGGTTGAATCCGTGGACATCTCCGAAGAATTTGCCCATGAAAAGCTGTCCCCGGTGCTGGCAATGTACCGGGCAAAGGACCTGGAGGACGCCTTCGCAAAGACGGACCGGCTGATCGCGGACGGCGGTTACGGCCACACCGCTTCCCTGTACATCAACACCCAGAAGAAGCAGAAAGTGCTGGACGCTTTCGCGGCCCGGATGAAGACCTGCCGCATTGTGGTGAACACCCCGTCCTCCCAGGGCGGCATCGGCGACCTGTACAACTTCCGGATGATGCCTTCGCTGACACTGGGCTGCGGCAGCTGGGGCGGAAACTCCGTGTCTGAAAACGTGGGCGTCAAACACCTGCTGAATATCAAAACCGTGACGGAAAGAAGGGAAAACATGCTCTGGTTCCGCACTCCTGAAAAGGTATACATCAAGAAAGGCTGCCTGCCGGTGGCTCTGAGCGAACTGAAAACTGTGATGGGAAAGAAAAAGGCCTTTGTGGTGACAGACAGTTTCCTCTACCACAACGGCAACACCAAGCCGATTACCGACAAGCTGGACGAGATGGGAATCAGCCATGCCACCTTCTTCGACGTGGCGCCCGACCCGACCCTGGCCTGCGCCAAAGCCGGCGCGGAACAGATGCGGCTGTTCCAGCCTGATGTGATCATCGCGCTGGGCGGCGGAAGCGCCATGGACGCGGCCAAGATCATGTGGGTGCTGTATGAGCATCCCGAGGTCGACTTCATGGACATGGCCATGCGCTTCATGGATATCCGCAAGCGGGTATATACCTTCCCGAAGATGGGCGAAAAGGCGTACTTTGTCGCGATCCCCACTTCCGCCGGAACCGGCAGCGAAGTAACTCCCTTCGCGGTTATCACCGATGAACAGAGCGGCGTAAAGTATCCGCTGGCGGATTACGAGCTGCTGCCCAATATGGCAATCATTGACACGGATTTCCATATGACCGCCCCCAAGGGCCTGACCGCGGCCAGCGGTATCGACGCGGTGACGCACGCGCTGGAAGCCTACGCTTCCATGCTGGCAACCGACTATACGGACGGACTGGCCATCCAGGCACTGAAGAACATCTTCACCTACCTGCCCCGGGCTTACGATGACGGCATGACGGACGTGGAAGCCCGTGAGAAGATGGCCAACGCCGCCACCATGGCGGGTATGGCTTTCGCCAACGCTTTCCTGGGCGTGTGCCACTCTATGGCGCATAAACTGGGCGCCTTCCATCACATTGCCCACGGCGTGGCCAATGCCCTGATGATTGAAGAGGTGCTGCGGTTTAACGCCGCGGAAACTCCGGCCAAGATGGGTACCTTCCCCCAGTATGAATATCCCCACACCCTGCGGCGGTACGCGGAAGTGGCGGAAGCGCTGGGCATCACGGAAGGCACAGATGAGGACAAGCTGGAAGCGCTGATCAAGAAGATCAACGACCTGAAAGCCTATGTGGGCATCAAGCCCACCATCAGGGATTATGTGCTGGATGAGAAGGATTTCCTGGACAGGCTGGATGCCATGACCGAGCAGGCCTTCGACGACCAGTGCACCGGCGCCAATCCCCGGTATCCGCTGATGAGCGAAATCAAGCAGATGTACCTGAATGCCTACTACGGCGGGAAGCATTTCACCGAAACCGCCAAGCCCACCGAGTATGACATTGCCACCTACGAGGATGACGCGGCCAAGAAAGCCTATCGTCCCGGACATAAGCTGTGAAAGGGGGAAGGACAATGAATCAGGATCGAGTAATCGCCGTACGGAACGCCAAAACGATTTACAGGGACGGAGACCGGTGCCTGAAGGTGTTCAACGCCGAGTATTCCAAGGCAGACGTGCTGAATGAAGCGCTGAACCAGGCTCGTATCGAGGAAACCGGACTGCATATTCCAAAAGTGCTGGAAGTGACCGTGCTGGACGGGAAATGGACCATCGTGTCCGAGTTTATTGCCGGAAAAACCCTGAGCCAGCTGATGAAAGAAAACCCCGACGACAGGGACAAATACATCGAACAGATGGTGGACCTGCAGCTGGAAGTGCAGAGCAAAACCTGCCCCCTGCTGAACAAGCTGAAGGACAAGATGAACCGCAAGATCAGCCAGGCGAACCTGGACGCCACCATCCGGTATGACCTGCATACCCGGCTGGAAGGAATGCCGAAGCACAACAAGGTGTGCCACGGCGACTTCCGTCCCTCCAACATCATCATCGCGAACGACGGAACACCCTATATCCTGGACTGGAGCCATGTGACCCAGGGCAACGCTTCCGCCGACGCGGCCCGGACATACCTGCTGTTCTGCCTGAAGGGCGATACCGAAGGCGCTGAAAAGTACCTGGACCTGTTCTGCGAGAAGAGCAACACGGACAGGCGGTACGTCCAGAAGTGGATGCCGATTGTGGCGGCCAGCCAGTCGGTAAAGGGCAACGAACAGGAGCGGGAATTCCTGCTCAGATGGGTCAACGTGGTGGAGTACGAATAAGAACGGAGGATAAAGCATATGAAAATCACAGTGTGTATCGGGTCTTCCTGCCATATCAAGGGATCAAGGCCGGTTGTGGAACAGCTGCAGGCCCTGATCGCGGAGAACGACCTGGGAGACAGAATCGAGCTGGGCGGCACCTTCTGCATGGGCAAATGCCAGCAGGGTGTATGCGTGACAGTGGACGGGGCACTGTTCTCCGTTTCCCCTGAAACCGTAAAGGAATTTTTTGAGAAACAAGTAAAGGCGAAGCTGGCGTAAATCAATACGCACCGGGCGGAGGAAACACCGCCCGGCGCCTTTTTGCAAGGAGGAAGCCGCATGCCGCACGGCCTGACGCTGAAAAAAACCAACTGTAAAAACTGTTATAAATGTATCCGGCACTGCCCGGTAAAATCCATCCGCTTTTCGGGAAACCAGGCTCATATTATCGGCAATGAGTGCATCCTGTGCGGTACCTGTTTTGTTGTCTGTCCGCAGAACGCCAAGCAGATCGTGGACGAGACGGAAAAGGTGAAGGTGATGATCCAGAGCGGGGAACCCGTTGTGGCCTCCCTGGCGCCTTCCTTTATCGCGAATTATCCCGGCGTGGGTATTGAAAGCATGCGGGAAGCCCTGCAGCGGCTGGGCTTTCAGGACGCGGAGGAAACAGCCCTGGGCGCTACCCAGGTGAAGCGGGAATACGACCGCATGCTGCGGGAGGATGACCGGGATATTGTCATTTCTTCCTGCTGTCACAGCATTAACCTGCTGATCCAGAAGTTTTTCCCGCGGGAACTGAAATACCTGGCGGACGTGGTTTCCCCCATGCAGGCCCACTGCCAGGACATCAAGAAGCGGATTCCCAACGCGAAGACCGTGTTCATCGGGCCCTGCCTGGCCAAAAAGGATGAGGCGGAATACTACGAGGGCATCGTGGACGCGGTGCTGACGTTTGAGGAACTGACCAGCTGGCTGCGGGCAGAGAAAATCGGCCTGCGGCAGGATATCACTCCTGAACCCAAGAGCCGGACACGGTTCTTTCCCACAACCGGCGGCATCCTGAAGACCATGGACTGCGACGCGCCGGGATATACCTATCTGGCGGTGGACGGGGTGGAAAACTGCATCGCGGCGCTGAAGGACATCGAGAGCGGGCGGATCCATCACTGCTTTATTGAAATGAGCGCGTGCAAGGGCAGCTGCCTGGGCGGCCCGGTGATGGAAAAGAACCGGTGCAGCCCCGTGCAGGATTATCTCGCGGTGTCTTCCTTCGCGGGGGACAGCGATTTTGAGATCCGGCAGCCGGAAAACCGGCAGATGCGGAAGTTCTTTGAGCCCATTGACCTGAAGGCGGCCATGCCGTCCGAAGCGGAGATCACGGAGATCCTGCGGGAAATGGGTAAGTTCAAGCCCAGCCAGGAGCTGAACTGCGGCTCCTGCGGATACGATACGTGCCGGGAAAAGGCGATTGCCATCTACCAGGGAAAGGCGGAAATCTCCATGTGCCTGCCTTTCCTGATGAACAAGGCGGAGACCATGACGGATGCCATTTCCCGCAACTCGCCCAACGGAATCCTGATGCTCAACGACCGGCTGGAGGTTCAGCAGATCAACCCCATGATGATGAAACTGCTGAATATCCATGACGCCGGCGCGGTGCTGGGCGATCAGGTGGTGCGCATCCTGGATCCGCTGCCCTTCATGAAGGTGCAGAAGACCCACAGGGGGATTTTCAACGAGCGGGTATACCTGACGGAGTACGGCTGCTATGTGGAGCAGACTGTGGTGCCCGCGGAGGAAGGCCGGATGATCCTGTGCAT
>LUZZ01000312.1 GCA_001603845.1 Syntrophobacterales bacterium Delta_01
CCCAAAGGCCCTCAACACAAAAAAACCCGCAATAACCGGCCATAAATGCTTCCCCTGACATCATGTCCCGGGGAACCCCTTCGTAGGGCAGATAAGGCCGGGTGATCCGGCTTTTTCTTATAATTTTTATCCAAAATGGGGTAAGTGCGATTATGGGTATAAGTTATAGCGAATGTCAAGCGGAAATCTGACGGAAACTTGCCGTCCGCCCGGCCCGTTCTCTATTTGTGGCAGCTTGAATCGGCCGGCGGCGCACCGGCTTCCCGGGACCATTCAGGGCTTTGTGATAATAAAAAACCGAAAGTTGCAGGCGTCCGGTTCGATTTGCACGTTGTGCATGCCGCAAACGGTAGGAACTCCGGTTTATCGTCCTATTTTCATGATCCGAAAAGATTGATTCAAATTGTTGTTCGGGTTTTCCATGATTATAAATGGTGAATCCTTTCTCAAATTCTCGGGGTGCCGGTTGTGCCCAGCCGGTGGGGATGGATGGCGGATGGCGGAGAGTGGTGAGGATGGCATTTAGAGAAGGAGTGGAGCGGTACAGGCGCTTTATCGATTTTGCCCTGTCGGCGATGTGGAGGCGCAAGGGCAAAAACGCCGCCCTGCTGCTGGTGTACACCCTGGTGGTGTTCGTCCTCTCGTCGGTCCTTTTTTCCGGCAACGCTTTGCGCGAGGAAGCCGCCGGGGCGCTTCGCCGTGCGCCCGAAATCGTGGTGCAGAAGATACGCGCCGGGCGCCAGGACCTCATTCCCGTGCAATACGGGGAGCGCATCGGGCGAATTCGGGGCGTCCAGGCGGTAAAACCGAGGCTGTGGGGCTATTATTTCCATCCCGCGGCGGGTTCCAACTACACCGTCATGGCCCCGGATGATTTCGGCCACGGAGACGACGAAGCGGTGGTCGGAAACGGGGTGCGGCGCACCTGGGGAACAATGGGCGCGGAAGGAATGGGCCTCCGCACCTGGGACGGCGGGACGCTCCCCCTGAAAATAGCCGGTTCCTTCCGGGCGGACACGGAATTGCGCAACGCCGACCTGATCCTGGTTTCCCGGACCGCGTTCCGAAAGCTGTTCGGCATTCCCGAAGGTTTTGCCACCGACCTGTCGGTTGCCGTGAGAAACGTGAAGGAATGTCCCACCATCGCCGAAAAGATCACCCGGCAGATGCCCGACACCCGGCCGATCACCCGTGAGGAAATCCGGAGGACGTACGGGGCGGTTTTTGACCGGCGAAGCAGCTACGTCATCGTCATGGCGTCCCTGTCCATTTTTGCGTTTTTCATTTTCGCGTGGGATAAGGCCACCGGCATGAGCGCCGAAGAAAAGCGCGAAATCGGGATCCTCAAGGCGCTGGGCTGGGACACGGCGGATGTCCTGGTGATGAAGTCCGGGGAGGGGTTGATCGTTTCGTTTACGGCGTTCGCGCTGGGGGCGGTTCTCGCTTATGTCTACGTATCGTTTGCTTCCGCCACGCTTTTCGAGCACGTCCTCAAGGGGTGGTCCGTCCTTTTTCCCACGTTCAACTTGAAACCTTCCATCGACGTGCCGGAGCTGGGCACGCTGTTCTTCCTCACCGTGGTGCCTTATTCCCTGGTCACCGTCATTCCCACCTGGCTGGCGGCCAGTTCGGACCCCGATGCGGTGATGAGGCAGTAGGGCGATGACCGGTTATCCCGATGGAGGACCATCGTGATCCTCAACCCTGCCATTATCGCCCTGATCGGCGGTTCGATTCTCCTGAGTTTCTATTCCCTGTATGCGTCGCTGATCGGGGTGCGGATCCTCCGGTGGTGGGACATCCGGAGCGGAAGCGAGCGGCAGCTCGCGCTGGAGCGAAAAACCTACCTGGTCTCGACCCTGCTCGCCTACCTGGTGGCCGTCGAATTCCTGTCCCTGTTTCTTTTTATCCACACCGCCGACGCCCTGCACGAGGTGTTCGTGGGGGCCATGTGCGCGGCGGGTTCGCTCAACGCCGGCCGCTGCGGCTACGCGACCCTGGTGGTCAAGATCGTCAGCGTGATGCTTTGCGGGAGCTGGCTGATCGTCAATGCCGTCGACAATCGCGCGTTCGATTATCCCCTCATCCGGCAGAAGTACAAGCTGCTGCTGGCGGTGAGCCTCCTGCTGACCGTCGAAGCCCTCCTGCAGTTCGGCTACTTTTCGTCCCTGAAGGCAAATGTCATCACCTCCTGCTGCGGGACCCTGTTCAGCGCGGCGCAGGAGGGCGTCATGGGAGACCTTGCGGCGGTTTCCCCCGGCTGGGGCCGGGTCGTCTTTTTCGCAAGTTTCCTGTTCGCGGTGGGCGCCGGGATCTACTTCCTGCGGACGCGGAAGGGCGCGCGCCTGTTTTCCGCCGCCGGGCTGTGGTTTTTCGCGTTTTCCATCGTTGCCCTGATTTCCTTTATTTCCGTGTATTATTACGAACTTCCCACCCATCACTGCCCGTTTTGCATCCTTCAGAAAGAGTACCACTTTATCGGGTACCCTCTGTACTTTACTCTGCTGGCGGGCGGAGTGTCGGGAGTGGGGGTGGGGATCCTGGACAGGCTCCGGGGGCCGGATTCGCTGAAGGAAATCATCCCTTCCGCACAGCGCCGGCTCTGCCTGGCGTCTCTGGTGTGCTTTGCGCTCTTTGCCGCCGTGGCGGTCTATCCCATGGTGTTTTCCGATTTTGTGCTTTAGGTAATCCTGGCATGTGGGTAGCGCCGGATGCCCGGGGGGGCGGGGGAAGGGGCGGTTGTCCAAAAGGATATTAAGGTCATCAACAGTGGAACGAACGAAAATTCCCCTCCCGCGATGGGAGGGGGGCAATGCTGTTGACTTTGGGGGCACGCTCCATGAACTCCCCTCCCTTGGCGGGAGGGGCAGGGGGAGGAGCCTAAAGTCAACAACATTGCTAGGGGAGGGGAGCGGTCTGCGCTATTTTGCGGCACTCGACCAGGATTTTGGATTTCGGCAACAACGCCGGAAATTTCCCCCCGCTCTTTTCATTGCGGACAATTCCTTACAGGTGGTCGAAGGCGGTCCGCAGGTGGGCGATCCAGATATCCACGATATTCGGATATTCCCCCGTCCCCTTCAGGACGGCTTCGCACTTGAACCCGTCTTTGGTCAGCACCGATTTCCAACTGTCCGGTTCATCGCCGGCCATGTCGTTTCTGGCATGGTCTCCGGCAACCGCCATGAAGGGCATCAGGTAGACCTTTTTGATCTGCTTGGCTTTGAGCTTGGGGATAACGTAGTCCAGCGTGGGATAGCCTTCAACGGTTGCCAGGTACACGTTGGGGTCGAGTTCCTGGAAGATTTGATACATCGCCAGGTAAAT
Organism: Syntrophobacterales bacterium Delta_01; assembly: GCA_001603845.1. GTDB lineage: Bacteria > Desulfobacterota > Syntrophobacteria > Syntrophobacterales > Syntrophobacteraceae > SbD1. Next base: position 3,328 of record LUZZ01000312.1, read on the forward strand.
CGCGTCGGCCGGATGCTTCCCGCTGCCGTGGCCCAGGAGCAGGACCGCTTCGCCCGGCTTCCTTTGTGCCGGAATATTTTTCAGCATGGCCTTGGCCGCCTGCTCCATGTCCTCATGGGAGGAGAGCAGGGGGCGGGCCACCACGATCTTGTCGAATCCGCCGGCCATTTGCCCGAAGAGGAGGGCATTGCGGTCCAGCAGGTGAAATTCTTCTCCCGGAATGGTCTGAAGGGAAAGCACGGCCACCCGGTTGTAGCCGTCGTCCATGAGCTTTGCCAGGGCGGATTCGGGCGAGGAGAGCACCTGGCCCTGCTTAGCCAGTTTGGCGCGAATGATGCGCGAGGTGTACCCCCAGCGCACCTCGACGCCGGGAAAGGCCTTTTTGACCTGCGCGTCGATGTCCTTGAAAGCCTTCTGGGCCTCCGGAACGCTGGTCCCGAAAGCGGCAAGCAGGATGGCTTTCTTCGGGGCGCGCTTTTCACCGTGCGCGGCAAAGCCGGTGGCAGTCAAAAGAAACATGCAGACAATCCACACTGAAACGAACACCCATCTCCTGCCCATTCCCTTTTGCATCGTTCCATCTCCTGTTCTGTAAAGTCAGCGTGCCCACTGGTGCCGGGCGTGAACCGAACCCCGTTCGATCATCCGCACAGCCGCACGGGATT
>LUZZ01000313.1 GCA_001603845.1 Syntrophobacterales bacterium Delta_01
GCGTGGATAAGGTGCTGCCGCTGGCGCTGCAGGTGCAGGAAGAGCGCATGGTCAAGCTGGGCACCGGTGTTTTCAACCGCATCCTGATGCGCGCGCAGGACGAGCACGCGCCCGCCTCGCGCACCGGCAGGATTCTGCGCATCTACTACGGCACGCAAGTGCGCAGCGATCCGCCCACTTTCATCCTGTACGCAAACGAACCGAAACTGGCGCATTTCAGCTATTTGCGCTATCTGGAAAATTGCATCCGCCAGGAATACCCTTTCAGCGGCACGCCCATCCGCCTGGTGTTGAAGGGGCGCGAATGACGGGTTTATAATCTTCGCAATCCTTGAGAGCAGAGAAAATCAATTGGAAAACGACCCTTCCCTTCCACCCGTAGAACCTGAAGAACTGCCGCGCTCCAGGCGCATTTGGCGCGAGCTGTTCGAGATCCTTCAGACGCTGCTGCTGGCCGCGGTGCTGTATTTCGCCATCGACGCCGTCATCGGGCGGGAGCGCGTGCAGAAGATCAGCATGGAACCCACTTTCGAAGCCGGCGAGATCCTGATGGTGAACAAACTGGCTTACAAATTCGGCGAATTCGATTACGGCCAGGTGATCACCTTCCATTATCCGCTCGATCCCTCGCTGGATTACATCAAACGCGTCATCGGCCTGCCCGGCGACGTGGTGGATGTGCAGAACGGGGAAGTGCGGGTGAACGGACAATTGCTATACGAACCCTACATCTCCGCAGCGCCGGAATATGAGGGAAGCTGGAATGTGCCGGAGGGGGAATTATTCGTGCTGGGAGATAACCGCAACCCGTCAGCCGATTCGCACGTGTGGGGTTTCGTGCCGGAAGAGAATGTGATCGGCAAAGCGATCGCGGTGTACTGGCCGATCAGCAAAATCCGGGCTGTTTCCACCCCGGATATCTTCGCCCATTAATTTTTCAGGAAAAAACTACCATTTGCGCGTCAGGCGCACAAAATATTTATAGCGGTCGCCGCGGTAGAGGATGCTGACGAACTCGATGGCCTTGCGGTCCTGCGACCACAGGGTGCGTTCGTTCAACAAGAGCGGGCTGCTGACCGGAATCTGCATCAACTCGGCTTCTTCCGGCGTGGCCAGCGTGACCTCCAGCGTTTCATCCGCTTCGGTCGGGTAGATGCCGAATTTTTGCTGCAAAATGGCGTAGATCGAACCCTTTTGCTCAATCTCTTCGCGGGTGATCACCTGGCCGCCGTCCAATGCCAGGTAGGAATCCTGCAAGCCGATCGGTTCGCCGTTGCCGGTGCGCAGGCGTTTGATGCGCAGCACTTGGGCGTCCTTATCATTCAGGCCGAGCTGTTTGGCGATCTTGGCGCTTGGTTTGAGGTAGCCAAATTCCAGGATGCGCCCGCCGGGCGTCAGGCCGCGGTTGCGCATGTCCTCGGAAAAGCTGGTCAGTTCGAGCATGCCCTTCTGCAATTTGGGCGGGGAAACAAAAGTCCCTCTGCCATGCACGCGGTAGAGGTAACCCTGGCGCTCGAGCAGGTCGATGGCTTGCCGGATGGTCGGCCGGCTGAGGTTGTATTGTTCTTCCAACTGGCGTTCGGAGGGAATGGCGTCTTGCGCCGGAAATTCCCCATTCTCGATCTTCTCGCGCAGGATGTTGGCAAGCTGAAAATACTTTGGAATGATGTTGGCTGGGTCGATCATACTTGACATTTATTATTTCCCGTACTACAATTGTAGTCAATAAGATGTTAAGAGGTCTTTACCAGTTATTTTAACATCCTGAACCTGCTTTTGTCAAATTCAAAAGATAAGGTACACCATGAATTATATATCTGAAACCGATATTCGGAATATCGTCCAAAAAGCCCTCGCGCAGGCCGTACCGCCTGCCAGCCCCGCCCCGGCTTCGGCCGGCTCTGCGCCTGCTGAAAGCCCCTGCGGCTCGGGCAAAAAACGCACCATAGCGGTCGGCAGCGACCACGGCGGCTACGAACTCAAAACCATCGTGATCGCTTACCTGCAGGAATTGGGGCACACCGTGATCGATTGCGGCACGACCGGCAAGGAAGCCGTGGATTACCCCGATTTCGCCCTGGCTGTGGCTGAAAAAATCCGTTCGCATGAAGCCTGCCGCGGCATCGTGATCGACGCCGCCGGCATTGGCAGCTGCATGGCCGCCAACAAGGTGCCCGGCGTGCGCGCAGCCATGTGCGTGGATTACGCCACCGCTTCCAACAGCCGCGAGCATAACAATGCCAACGTGCTCTCTCTCGGCGCGGGGCTGCTGGGCGTCAACCAGGTCAAACTGATCGTCAAGACCTTCCTGGAAACGGATTTCGGCGGCGGCCGGCATGCCCGCCGCGTGGACAAGATTACCGATATTGAAAAAAAGTACATGAAAGAGGGATGATCCCATGATTACCGATCCCAAAAACGTTGAAAACATCGCCCAAATCGTCACGCGCGAGATCCTGAACGCGCTGGTGGAAGAAGCCGTGCAGACTGCAACACCCCAGGGGCAGCAGTGCAAGGTGGAATGCGTGGACAACCTGTGCGTCAAGACCTGCTTCGACGAGCTGGGCCACGTGATCAGTGCCGGCGCGGAACGCATCAGCAGCACGCTGGGCAGTCTGCCGGATGATCTCACCAAAGCCAGCTACATCGACCACACCATGTTGAAACCCGAAGCGACCGCCGCGCAAATCACGCAGCTTTGCAAGGAAGCACGCGAATATCACTTCGCCTCGGTATGCGTCAACCCTACCCAGGTGAAGTTGTGCGCCGAACTGCTGCGCGGTTCTGACGTTAAAGTGGGCTGCACCATCGGCTTCCCGTTGGGAGCCAACACCCCCGAGGTGAAAGCCTTTGAAACCCGCCAGGCGGTAGCCGACGGCGCGGGCGAAGTGGATATGGTCATCAACATCGGCGCACTCAAAGACCGCAACCTCAACCTGGTTGCGCGCGACATCCTGGCGGTGGTTCAGGCCGCGCACGAAGGCGGCATCCTGCTCAAGGTGATCATCGAAGCCGCCCTGCTGACCGACGAGGAAAAACAGATCGCCTGCCTGCTGGCCAAAGAAGCCGGCGCGGATTACGTCAAAACCTCCACTGGTTTCTCCATCGGCGGGGCTTCTGTTGAAGACGTAGCGCTCATGCGCCGCACGGTCGGCCCGCTGGTGGGCGTCAAAGCCGCCGGCGGCATCCGCACTGCGGAGGATTTCGAGAACATGATCAAAGCCGGAGCCACGCGCATCGGCGCCAGCGCCGGCGTGCGCATCATCAAGGGCGATGATAAAGCCGCCCAGCCCGCCGCCAAAGCCGACGGCCCTAAAAATTATTAGGGAAATTATTAGAGAAAGAGGTAACGATCATGCTGATTGCCCGTGTCATTGGAACAGCCGTATCCACCATGAAAGATGAAAAGCTGGAAGGCCGCAAACTGCTGGTTTTGCAGCAAACCGACGAATACGGCAAAGGCAGCGGCAAGCCCTTCGTCGCCATCGATTCGGTGGACGCCGGCGTGGGCGACCTGGTGCTGACGGCATCCGGTTCCAGCGCCCGCCAGACCACCATCACCAAAGACCGCCCTGTGGACGCTGTCATCATGGCTGTGATCGATTCGCTGGAAGTCGAAGGCAAAGTGACCTTCAGGAAAAGCTAACAGGAAAAATTAACAGGAAGGATCAGGAATGGCTCTGTACCCGGATCTGCAATCCATGCAGGAAGCGCGCGACCTGGCCGAGGCGGCTTATCAAGCCCAGTTGGCCTGGGGCCGCGCCACCCAGGATGAAGTCGACCGCGTCTGCGCCGCCATGGCCGAAGCGGCTTTTGCGGCTTCCGCCCGGCTGGGGCAGATGGCGCACGACGAGACCGGCTACGGCATTCCCGCCCACAAGAAGCTGAAGAACGAACTGGCTTCCATGGGCGTGTGGAACAGCATCAAAGACGTCAAAACCGTGGGTGTGATCCGCAGCGACGAGCAGCGCCGCATCTACGAAATTGCCTGGCCGATGGGCGTGGTGGCGGCGCTGACCCCCAGCACCAACCCCACCTCCACCGCCATCTACAAATCGCTTTCCGCGGTAAAGGCGCGCGACGCCATCATCATCGCGCCGCACCCCTCTGCCGCGAAATGCACCCTCGAAGCCTGCCGCATCCTGCAGGAAGCCGCCCAAAAGGCCGGCGCGCCCGCCAACCTGGTGAACTGCATGCAGAACATCTCGCTGCAGGGCACTAATGAACTGCTCAAGCACAAATACGTGCGCGTGATCCTGGCCACCGGCGGCACGCCTATGGTGAAAGCCGCCCATTCGGTCGGCAAGCCCGCCTACGGCGTGGGCCCCGGCAACGTGCCGGTGTACGTGGACCGCAGCGCCGACCTGCAGAAGGCCGCGCGCTACATCGTGGCCAGCAAGGCGTTCGACTGCTCTACCATCTGCGCTTCCGAGCAAGCCGTGGTGGCCGACAAACCCATCGCGCGCCAACTGGAACAGCTCATGCAGGCCGAGGGCGCTTATTTTGTCAGCGAAGAACAGGCCGGCAAGCTGCGCAAGCTGCTCTTCCAGCCGGATGGCAGCATCAACGCGCGCACGGTCGGCAAGTCCGCCCAAACCCTGGCCGGCATGGCCGGTTTCAGCGTGCCCGCTTCGGCGCGCGTGCTGGTGGCCCGTTTGAGTGTCACCGGCAGCAGCGAGCCGCTTTCGCGCGAGAAGCTCACCACCGTGCTGGGCTGGTACGAAGAAGACGGCTGGGAAGCCGGGTGCGAACGCTCCATCGAACTGATCATGTTCGGCGGGCGCGGCCACACCCAGGTCATTCATGCGCAGGACGAACGGGTCATCATGGCCTTCGGACTGGAAAAACCCGTCTTCCGCATCCTGGTCAACACCATGGGCACGCTGGGCGCGGTCGGCCTGACCACCGGGCTAATGCCCTCGCTCACGCTGGGTTCCGGCGGCGAAGGCGGCGCGATTACGGGCGATAACGTGACCGTGCATCACCTCTACAACGTCAAGCGCCTGGCGTACGAATTGACCCCTCCCCCTGAAGCAGCCCTGCACGCTTCGCCCTTACCGGCGGCTGCCGCTTCGAACACAGCCGGTGCTTCGGCTGCCAACGTGCAGGATATCGAAGCAATGGTACGAAAAGTAGTTCAAGAAATCATCCAACAAAAATAATTTGTAGTGAAAGGAAAGGAAAACA
>LUZZ01000026.1 GCA_001603845.1 Syntrophobacterales bacterium Delta_01
ACCGGAAAGTCTGCTGGGCCAGGATGGACGTGGACACGTAGGCGGCGGGAAGCAGGAAGTGGATGATGTTGTTTTTGTAGTATTCGAGGGTCGGCCGCTTGCCGTCGTCGATGGTGAACACTTCTTCTTCTAGGTCGTCGTCCTCGTCCTTGAGCTTCCCGATCAGTTTGTTGCGTTCCAGGTCCTTGAGCGAATCCTGGAGGCTGATATCCAGGTGCTTCAGGGTGTTGGACATCCGAATCCCGGAAGCGGACATATAATCGTAGAAAATCCTCGCGGCCTCGTCGAACTCCGCCTTGGAAATGCCGTGGCGGGACGACGTCAGCAGGGCCGACGCCGCCAGGGCGTGCGGCGTCACCAGCGACGCCTGGTTGATGCAGTTGATGATGCGGTACGCGAAATCGCGGTACATCGCGTGCCGCTCCTTGGACGGCATCCTGCCCAGGTCGTAGCCGTGGCGCTCCAGGTAGCGGCGCAAGGACAGCGGCTCCGCAAACTGCACGTACACGCGCCCGTAGCGCTTCCTCAAAACCCGCCGCACCCGCACGAGCTGCCCCAGGTTTTCCTCTTCCTTGGTGCCCCCTGCGATTTCCTTCAGGTAGGACTCCTCCTCGGGTATCCGGTCGTAGCAGATCGCCGTGGGCACGAACACCAGGTCCTCGCAAAACCCTTCCTCCACCGCCTGGATGAGGATCGCCAGGAGCCCCAGCTTGGGCAGCACGAGCTTGCCCGTCCGGCTCCGCCCGCCTTCGATGAAAAACTCGATGTTGTGGCCGAGCTGGACCATGGTCTTCACGTACAGCGAGAATACTTCCGCGTAGAACTTGAGCCCCTTGAAGGTCCGGCGGATAAAGAACGCCCCGCCCCTTCGGAACAGCGCCCCCAGGGGCCAGAACGCCAGGTTCTTGCCCGCGGCGATGTACGGGGTGTGCAGATTGTTGGCGTACAGAAGGTGCGAGAGCAGCAGGTAGTCCATGTGGCTCTTGTGGCAGGGCACGTAGACCAAGGTGCTGTGCCGCGCCGCCCGCTTGACCTTCTGGAGGCTTTCGTAGTCTATGTCCAGCCCTTCGAACAGGCCGGTCCACACCCAGTGGAAGAGCCGGGACGCTATCTGGATGAACCGGATGCTGTAGTTGGCCGCGATCTCTTCGAGGTAGCCGTCCGCCTCGATGCGCACCTTCCAGACCTCCTGGGAGGTGGAACGCGCCCGGCGCTGCATGAGCGTTTCCAGGCGGGGGTGGCGGAGGACGATCTCCTTCATTTCGATCTTGCTCTTGAGGATCGGGCCGACGATCGCCCGCTTCAGTTCGTCGAGCGAATCGATCATGTTGCGGCGAAGCTCGAAGATCTGCTTGCGCTTCTGGTAAAGATCCGGGGAAAGCTCGGGCACGATCTCCTGGAGGTTTATGGGCTCGCCCGTTTCCATGACCGCGTTCGGATTACCGGTCACAAAGGAGAACAACTTGCGGATGGTGCCGGGCTGCCGGCGGTGGCCGAGAAACAGGTCGAGCGCGCGGGGCCGGTTTTCCTCGTCCGGGCGCCGGTTGTACAGGAGCACCAGCGGGACGATGAATATGGGAGAATCCATTTCCTTCTGGATCTCGACCAGGTGTTCGAGCGGGTCGTTTTGCACCAGGACGGTGCTCTGGTAGTACCCCCGCTTACCCGCCAGGAAAAAAACCCCCGACCCGTTCTCCTTGACCTTCATGGCGTAGTGCCCCGCCGCGTAAGGGTCGGGAGACGCCCCGTGGCGCACCAGGTGAACGAAATGGCTGGAGATGGTCTTCAGGGCATACCACCGGGGCTGCCACAGGTAGGGATGCATGTCGAAGATGAAATTGGGGGCCTGGAGGCCAAGTTGGTGAAGCCGCATGCTGACATAGATAAAGTCGAGCTGCGACGGGTATTTCATGGTGTAGATGATCTTACCCCGTCCGGACAACTCCTCCAGGGCCAATTGCTGGTCCTCGGGCAGGCTGACCCGCGACACCATCCGCTCGAACCACTTCTGGAGCGGGAACCTGGGCTTGGTGTCTATCGAGTACCCGAAGGGGTCTTTCCCGGCGGGAATTTCTTCTCCCGCAACCGATTTTCGTATCCGGTCAAACACGGTAACCTTGTTTTACCTCCCCCTGACAGGGACGCTGAGTAGAAATCGGGCAAACAAATCTAATTAACAGAAATGAAAGAGAAAAACCAAACCTTTTTACGGCGGGGAGCCCCCCGCGCACGGGCGCGCCGGAGCGACAGGGCGTTGCGGAGCATGCGCGCAAACCCGCTCCGGGCAAGGGAAAACGGGCATCCCAAAACTTTCCGGGCCAACGTTGACACCGATTGTTAGCAGTCTTAGGTTATGAGTGCTAAAAGTTCAGGCGCTCAAATCCAAATTGTTGATTGTAAGGGAGGTTAATGGCAATGGCTGTGATCAGATATCCCAATTGGCTCTGGCCCGATTTCTCCAGCGCTCTCGAAGAATTCGAAAGGGCGCGCAGGCAGATGGATCGCCTCGTTTCGGCATTCACCGGTTCAGGCCCGTCGCCCGTTGTCTCCGGAGTGTTCCCTCCCCTGACCGTAAAGGACGACGGAGAAAAGCTCTGCGTCGAATCCGAAGTGCCGGGGATCCAACCCGAAGACATCGAAATCTCGGTGCACGGCAAGACGCTCACCCTCAGCGGCGAACGGAAGGCCGAGCAGGTCGAGAACGTGAACTACCACCGCCGGGAACGCAAATGGGGTAGCTTCAGCAAGGCGATCACCCTGCCCGACGAGGTGGACGCCAACGGCGTGCAGGCGGAGTGCAAGGACGGCGTGCTCCGGATCGTGCTGCCGCGGGCCCAACATGCTGCACCCAAAAAGATTGAAATCAAGAGCGAATGATCTCAGGAGGTGATATTATGGCCGAAAAAGATTTGCAGGTCCCGGAGAAAAAAGAGGTCAAATCGACCGCCGAGAGCACGCGCAACGTTCCCGTCTTCGTTCCGGCGGTTGACATATACGAATCCGAGCAGGAACTGACCCTGCTTGCCGACATGCCCGGCGTCTCGCCGGACACCGTGGACATCGACCTCAACGGCGAGCAGCTCACCATCAGGGGTACGGTGCCCGCCGACGGCGAAAACGGGAAGATGATCTTCCGGGAATACACGGTGGGGGATTATTACCGGCAGTTCACTCTGTCCAACGACATCGACAGGGAAAAGATCCAGGCCTCGATAAAGGACGGCGTCCTGAGGCTGGTCCTGCCCAAGGCCGAGGCCGCAAAGCCCAGGAAGATCACGGTCAAATCTTCCTGACGAAAGGTTGACGCCGTATAGTTACAAACAAGACCGATTTGCTTTCGTACTGCCGTTTCCCCCCTGCCCTTACGGCAGGGGGGAAAACATTGGGCCGTGAAAAAGAAGAAGGATTATTATCTCATCCTCGGCGTGTCCAGGTCGGAGAGTGCCGAAGGCATCAAGGCCGCATTCCGAAAGCTGGCAAAAAAATATCACCCGGACATGACGGGATCGGAGGGGACCCGTCGTTTCCGGGAACTGACGGAAGCCTACGAGGTGCTCTCCGATCCCTGCAGCCGGAAAGAGTATACGAAACGGTTGTGCGACACCGAAGAGCACCGGAAACCACGCCGCCCCGGGACTTATTGCCCCGGCCGCCCCGCCGATCCGTTCTCCGAATTGCGAAAAAGCGAAAATTTTTCATCCCTCGATGAGGTCCTGCTCGACGCCCTGCGGATGGGCGGCCCCTTTGCGGACCGTCCGCACCCCCGCGCCGCAATCGACCTGGAACTGGTGCTGTCCCCCGAAGAAGCCCGCCAGGGGGGAACGATTTTCACGCGGCTTCCGGTGACCTGCGCCTGCCCGGCCTGCGAGGGTACGGGAGGGGTTTTCTTCGTCTGCCTCGAATGCGGGGGCAGCGGAATCATTCGCAAAACGGCGGCCCTGCGCATCGACGTCCCTCCGGGAGTGAAGCACGGAACACTGCTTCACGCCTACGTCCCCACCCGGTCAACCCCCCTGCACCTCGGAATCCGCGTGCTGGTCCGATAGCGCCGCTTGGATCGGCCCGGGGCCGCTTTGCCCGTTTTTGCGGGTGGTGCACCCGGCACGAGCTCAAAAATGCCCGGAACCCGGTGCGCGGTTGCCATCACTCGCATCTGGTGATATGCTCAAAACTACGAATTCAGCCGGTCCCCGGCACATTCCTGGGTCATCGCAACCGGAAGGCAACCATGCACGAACTTTCAATGGCCGAGAGTCTGATCGGGATTTTGGTCGACGAAGCTCGAAACCACGGCATCGTAAGCATAAAGAAAGTAAAGCTCCAGGTAGGAGAGCTTGCCGCCGTGGTGCCGGATTCGCTCACCTTCTGCTTCGAACTGGTGAGCCGCGATACCATTGCCGAAGGGGCGGTGCTGGAAATAGAAAACGTCCCGATAGTCGCCCATTGTGACCGGTGCGATTTAACCTTCAAGATCCAGGATTCGGTATTTCAGTGTCCACGTTGCGAGGAGCCCGTGTTCGAGTTGCTGAGTGGCAGAGAACTGTCGGTAACCAGCATAGAAGGGGAAACAGGGGAATAACATGGCAGACATCAAAATTCCTGTTGTACGCAACATCCTCCAGGCCAACGACCGGCTGGCCGCCGAAAACCGCAGAAAATTCGAGCAAGCCGGCATCTACGTGATCAACCTCATGAGTTCGCCCGGCGCCGGGAAAACGTCCCTTCTGGAAAGGACCATCGAGGCGCTTGCCGGGCGGGTGAGGATCGCCGTCATTGAAGGCGACATCCAGTCCTCCTACGACGCCGAGCGCATCCAGTCCAAGGGCGTCCAGGCCGTCCAGATCAACACGGACGGCGGCTGCCACCTGGACGGCAACATGATCCAGATCGCGCTGGAATCGCTCGACCTGGCCGCGGTGGACTTCCTGATCATAGAAAACGTGGGCAACCTGGTGTGCCCGGCGGAATTCAACCTGGGCGAACACGACAAGGTCATGATTCTGAGCGTTACCGAAGGCGACGACAAGCCGCTCAAATATCCCCTCATGTTCCAGACGTCCTCCGTGCTGCTGGTAAACAAGATCGACCTGCTGCCCTACACGAACTGCGATGTGTCCAAGATCCGGGAAAGGGCCCGCCAGTTGAACGGCAATCAGCAGGTTTTCGAGATTTCGTGCAGGACGGGAGAAGGGTTCGACGCCTGGCTGGGCTGGATCGAAAGCAAACTGAGCGAAAACGGAAAGCTCGGGGCCGGCAAAAGCCCGCGGTGAAAAAGCCCGACGAATCAAAACTTGGCCGCGAAGGTGAGGCCGCGCGGGGCGGGCCGTCCACTCCCCGCTTCGAAGGGGACCGGCGGGAGGGGTCCCATGATCGCCGCGTCCTGGTGAAAGTCCGGGGTATCGTGCAGGGGGTCGGCTTCCGGCCCTTCATCTACCAACTGGCGAATGGAAAAGGTCTGAGCGGCTGGGTCCAAAACCGCTCAGACGGCGTGGAAATCGAGATTTCAGGCCCGCACGACGCGGTCGAATCCTTCATCGCCGACATTACGGCGAAAGCTCCGCCCCTTGCCAAAATAGTGGGCGTGGAGACATCGGAACTGCCGCCCGCGGCGGTCGAGGGCTTCCGGATAATCGCCAGCAGCGCCGGCATGGCGCGCTCCACTCTCATTTCCCCCGACGTCTGCACCTGCGCCGACTGCCGGCGGGAACTCTTCGACCCGGCCAACCGGCGGTTCCGGTATCCTTTCATCAACTGCACCAACTGCGGCCCCCGCTACACCATCATCCGGGACATCCCCTACGACCGCGACAAGACTACCATGGCGCGCTTTGCGATGTGCCCGGAATGCGGCGCCGAATACCGCGACCCGTTCGACCGGAGGTTCCACGCCCAGCCCAACGCGTGTTGGAAGTGCGGCCCGCAGGTGTGGCTGGAAGACGCCGGCGGGAACAGGCTCTGCGAACGCGACGACGCGGTGCGCCGGACGGTCGAGCTTCTGGACCAGGGGCTTATCGTGGCCGTCAAGGGCCTGGGCGGCTTCCACCTGGCGGTGGGGGCGGCGGACGAAAAGGCGGTGAGCAGGCTTCGCGGCCTGAAGATCCGGGAAGAAAAACCCTTTGCGGTCATGTTCGCCTCGTTGGAAGATATCCGGGCCTGCTGCTCGGTGGACGCGGCCGAGGAAGCTCTCCTGCTCTCCCCCGCCCGCCCCATCGTGCTCCTCGGGAGAAAGCCGGGATGTCCGGGCATCGCTCCGAGCGTCGCCCCCAAAAATCATTTCCTGGGCGCATTCCTCCCCTACGCACCGCTCCACTTCCTGCTCCTGGAGGACGCCCCGTACCGGGCGCTGGTCATGACCAGCGGCAACCAGAGCGACGAACCCATCGTGATGGAAAACTCCGAGGCGCGATTGCGCCTCCGGGGGATCGCCGACTTTTTCCTGCTCAACGACCGCGACATCTACATCCGCTGCGACGATTCGGTGACCCGCGTCCTGGCCGGCACTACCCGGCCCATCCGCAGGGCGAGGGGCTACGTTCCGGTGCCCGTTTTCCTGAAGGAAGCCGCACCGCCCGTCCTGGGAACGGGAGCGGAACTCAAGAACACGGTGTGCCTCACGCGCGGCCGGGAGGCGTTTTTGAGCCAGCACATCGGGGACCTGGAAAACCTGGAAACCCTGAACTCTTTCGAGCACACCATACGCCACCTGGAACGCATCCTGGAAATCCGGCCGGAACTGATCGTCCACGACCTGCACCCCGACTACCTGAGCACCCAGTGGGCGCTTCGCCGCGACATGCCCCTGCTGGCCGTGCAGCACCACCACGCGCACATCGCGGCGGTGATGGCCGAACGGGGGCTCGACGGCCCGGTGATCGGCCTGGCGATGGACGGCACGGGCTACGGTTCCGACGGGACCATCTGGGGCGGGGAAGTACTGGCGGTGGACGGCCGCGGCTTCGAAAGGCTGGGGCATTTCCGCCGCGTGCTGCTCCCCGGGGGAGCGCGGGCCATCAAGGAACCGTGGCGAATGGGGCTCAGCTACCTGTGGAGCATCGATCCGGAAGGGGTCGAGGCGCGGTTCGGCGACATTCTCTCCCACTGGCCGGAGCGGGAGAGAAAAATAGTTTTGCAGATGCTTTCCCACCGGTTAAATTCCCCCGTAACCTCTTCCTGCGGGCGATTGTTCGACGCCGTGGCCGCCATTTGCAGCATCCGCTGTTCGGTAAACTACGAGGGGCAGGCCGCAATCGAACTGGAACAGGCCATCGAACCCGACGACGGCGCGTACCGGGGAATCATCGCCCCCGCAGAGAACGGAAAACTTGTCATCGACCCTTTTCCCATGGTCGCGGCGGCGGTGGAAGACCTGAGACAGGGGCTTTCTCCGGGGAAGATTTCCGCCCGGTTCCACAACGGGATGGTGCAGATCCTGGCGGAAGCCGCCTCGGTTGCGGCCAGGGGCCGCGGCCTTGAAACAATCGCCCTGAGCGGCGGCGTATTCCAGAACGCGTACCTTTCCGAACGGCTGGAAAGGGAATTGTCCGCCCTGGGATTCGAGGTGTACACCCACGTCGAAGTCCCGGCAAACGACGCCTGCATCGCCCTGGGGCAGGCGTTCATAGGGGCCGGGCACCTGACGGGCTGACAAACGCGGCCCACGAGGACCAACCGATGAAATATCTTGACGAATACAGGGACCCCAAGCTCGCGCAGGTCCTCATCGACTCCCTGCGCCGCAAGCCCTTTTCGCGGGGCGAGATCCGGCTCATGGAAATCTGCGGCACGCATACCGTTTCCATTTTCCGGTCCGGCCTCCGCCAGCTCCTGCCCCCCGCCGTCAAGCTGATAAGCGGCCCCGGCTGCCCGGTGTGCGTCACCGCAAACGAGGACATCGACCGGGCGATCTGGCTGGCCCGGCAGCCAGGGGTGATCCTCACCACCTTCGGCGACCTGGTGCGGGTGCCCGGCTCGGATTCGTCGCTCAATATCGAACGCAGCCGGGGGGCGGACGTCCGAATCGTTTACGCAAGCCTGGACGCGCTCCAGATCGCGCGCGAAAATCCCGGCCGCCAGGTCGTCTTCATCGGCATCGGTTTCGAGACCACCGCTCCCACCATCGCGGCGGCCGTAAAGCAGGCCGCGAAAACCGGGGTGGAGAATTTTTCCGTCTTTTCCGCTCACAAGCTGCTCCCGCCGGCCATGCGCGCGCTGCTGGAAGCCCGCGAGGTCAAGCTGGACGGCTTTTTGTGCCCGGGGCACGTGAGCATCGTCATCGGGGCCGGAGCGTACGTGGAAGTGGTCGAAAATTACGGCGTGCCGTGCGTGGTCACCGGGTTCGAGCCCCTGGACATCCTCCAGGGGGTTGCGGGGGCCGTCGACCTGATCGAAGAAGGCCGCGCCGAGGTACTGAACCTGTACCGCAGGGCGGTCACCTGGGAAGGAAACCTCGCCGCCAGAAACATCATCGACGAGATATTCGAACCGGCGGACTGCACCTGGCGCGGGATAGGGATGATCCCCAAAAGCGGGCTCGCCTTCAGGCCCGGCTGGGAAAAATTCGACGCCTCCAGGCGCTTTTCGATGCCCGACATACGGGTCCGGGAACATCCGGGCTGTAAGTGCGGCGAAGTCCTGCGGGGGGTGCTGACGCCCCCGGAATGCGGGCTTTTCCGTAAAGTGTGCACCCCGCAGGACCCCAAGGGGCCGTGCATGGTTTCCGGCGAAGGGACCTGCGGCGCGTATTACCGGTACCACCAGGAATGAAATCCGCCACGGAGGCGGGGCGGCGGGCGCAAAAAAACCAGGAAATGCAGGGAAGAACCCGATGAATCCAGGAATCATACAGCTCGACCAGGGAAGCGGCGGGCGCGCGATGCACGAACTGATCGAAGGGCTTTTCATGAAAGCCTTCAGCAACCCCTTGCTTCTGGAAAGAAACGACAGCGCTATTTTTGAAACCCACGCGGGGCGGATGGCGATCACCACCGACTCCTACGTGGTGGACCCCATATTTTTCCCAGGCGGCAACATCGGCAGCCTGGCGGTGCACGGGACGGTCAACGACCTGGCCATGCGCGGGGCGAAGGCCCTGTATCTTACCGCCGGTTTCATCCTGGAAGAAGGACTGGCCTTCGACGACCTGAGCAGGGTCGTCACCTCGATGGCCGAAGCGGCAAAAGAGGCGGGCGTGCTGGTGGTGGCGGGAGACACCAAGGTGGTGCCGCGGGGCAAGGCGGACAAGCTGTTCATCAATACGGCGGGCGTGGGCGTCGTGCCCGCGGGAATCGATATCGACGGCCGCAACGCCAGGCCGGGGGACGCCGTTCTGATCAACGGCACCATCGGCGACCACGGAATGGCCGTTTTGTGCAAGCGGGAAGGCCTTGCCCTGGAAAACGAGATCAAAAGCGACGCGGCGGCGCTGAACGGCCTGGTGGCGGCCGTTCTGGACGCCTTTCCCGGCGTCCACGTGCTCCGAGACCCCACCCGGGGCGGAGTGGCGACCACCCTCAACGAGATCGCCGAACAGTCCGTCACCGGCATCCGCCTCTTCGAGCAGGAACTCCCTATTCGGGAGGACGTTGCCGGGGCCTGCGAAATCCTGGGCCTCGACCCGCTCTACGTGGCAAACGAAGGCAAGGTGCTGGCGGTAGTGCCGCCCGAGGGTGCGGATTCCGTGCTGGCGGCCATGCAGTCGCATCCGCTGGGCGCCGGCGCACGCCGGATCGGCGAGGTGGTATCCGAAAATCCGGGCCGGGTTTTCCTGCGCACCCTGATCGGGGGGCACCGGCTGGTGGACATGTTGCGCGGCGAACAGCTTCCGCGCATTTGCTAGGCGAGTCGCTTTTTCGAGAACCGGAACTCTGATGCTTATCCGAAAGCCCGCGAAACCAAAATGCGGTGAAGCCAACTGCGCGGTGTGCGGCAAGGCCCTGGACAAAATCTCCACCTGTCCGGGCGTTTGCCCGGAGTGCGCGAGAAACCGCCCGGAGGAGGGCAGCGCGCACATCACGCAGGTCCACGCCGAATCGCACTGCATGTTCGGGCTCCCGTCCAAGGCCCCCCGAAACCCGGAAGGCGCCCTGTGCAGCCTGTGTTTCCACCGGTGCAGGATGGGGGAAGACCAGCGGGGCTACTGCGGCGTCCGGTACGGAAACCCCGCCAGCATGCGCAAAGACGGGAGATCCCGCGCCCAGGTCTCTTTCTACTACGACCCGCTTCCCACGAACTGCGTGGCCGACTGGGTCTGCCCCGGCGGCACGGGCGCGGGCTTCCCCATGTACGCCAACGACTCGGGGCCCGAAGCCGGCTACTACAACCTGGCCGTGTTTTTCGAGGCCTGCAACTTCAACTGCCTGTACTGCCAGAACTGGACATTTCGCAAAAGACAGCTCTGCCCGCAATGGGTGAAAGGCGAAGCGCTGGAAAAAGCCCTCCGGCCGGACACCAGTTGCATCTGTTTTTTCGGAGGCGACCCGGGGCCCCAGCTTCCGTTCGCCTTCCGCTTCGCAGAGGCGGCGCGCCTGAAAAATCCCGAAAAAATCATGCGCATCTGCTGGGAAACCAACGGAGCCATGGAAAAACCCTGGCTCAACAAGATGATTTACCTTTCGAAACAGTCAGGAGGGTGCATCAAGATCGACCTCAAGGCCTGGAGCCCCGGCACCCACCACGCCCTGTGCGGCTGGGGAAACAAACAGGTGCTGGACAATTTCGCGCGGGTGGCGGAGCACGTTTCGGAGCGCCCGGACCCGCCCCTGCTGGTGGCCAGCACTCCCCTGGTGCCCGGCTACATTGACGAATACGAGGTGGGGAAGCTGGCCCGCTTCATCGCGCACATCAATCCGGACATCCCCTACGCCCTCCTGGCCTTCGCCCCGCAGTTCCTGATGGACGATTCTCCGACCACCTCGGCGGAACAGGCGCAGGCCTGCCTCAAGGCGGCAAAAGAAGCCGGCCTCACCCGCGTGAGGATCGGAAACCGCCACCTTCTCATCTGATCCCGGTTGGCGTTCAGGCTGGTATTCTCAAAAGAACGGGGGAAGGCCTTCGGGGCTGTTGTCCAAAACCATAATTTCAGCAGGAGGCCGCCAAAAAGTACGGGCTACTCCCTCCCTTGGCGGGAGGGGCGGGGGCAATGTTGTTGACTTTAGCTCCTCCCCCTTTGATGGGGGAGGC